>JBKOVX010000439.1:0-6852 GCA_046724115.1 Gemmatimonadota bacterium
AGGCTACGTACCATCCTGCGGTTCCTTTGCGCACCCGTCTTGTGCGCGCACATCGCGGGTGCCCAGGCGGTGCTGCTGCAGATCCGGCCGCACATCGGCGACACTCTGCGCATGCATCTCTCGCAGTCCGTCGAGATGACCGGCACTACCCACAACGGCGGTCGCGACTCGACGACTTCGATGACGACGTCGATCGAGGTGTTCAGCCGGGCCATCGCCGAGCAGTGGACAAGTGGCGGAACGCTGATGCAAACGATCACCGACTCGGTGGCGATGAATCCGGCGTCCGCCGCGTCGCTCGACGACCTGAAGCGTCGCGCGCTGCAGTCGAAGCGCGTCTGGCTTCGTGTATCCCCCGATGGCGCGATGGAGGTCGTCCATGAGAGCGACCCGACCAGCGACCTGCAGGAGATCTTCGGCGGCATGCCGGCGATGCTGGCTCGTCAGCCGGTCAGCGTCGGAGAGAAATGGACGCGGGAGATGCAGATTCCGCTGAGCGGTGATCCGGGCGCGATGGGCGCGGTTCGCGCGACGTTTCGCCTCGATTCGCTGGGTCGAAACGGCGACATCGCCTACGTCTCGCTGCGTGGCACCATGGCCCGCGTAATCGCCCGAAACACGCCGGCTCCGGCTGGCTATACTACGTCGGGCACCCTGGTCGGCACGATTCAAATCGATCGACGGCTCGGCTGGATTACTGACTCCAGGAGCAGCATCATCGTACGATCGACGATCGCTTCGACTCCCCGCAAAGGTGAGCCGCAACGGTCGCCGATGGAGGTGCGGACGAAGATCACGCAGTGGATAAGGGCGATGCGCGCACGATGAGACTGGTTCACCTAGCGGACATACACCTCGGCTTCAGACAGTATCAGCGACAGACTCCCGCCGGTATCAACCAGCGAGAGGCCGACGTTGCCGCATCGATGCGCCGGGTGATCGACAAGGTTATCGAGCTGAAGCCGGATCTGGTTCTGATTGCCGGCGACGTTTTTCACACTGTGCGCCCGACCAATCCCGCGATTCTGCACGCCTTCATTCAGTTCAGTCGGCTGAGAGAGAGTTTGCCGGGCGCGAGGATCGTGATGGTGGCGGGAAACCACGACACGCCACGCTCGGCTGAGACTGGCTCCATTCTCAAGCTTTTCTCCCAGCTTGGAATAGATGTGGTCGAACGCGAATCCAAGTGGATTCGGGTTGACGAACACGATCTCACGATCCTCGCTGTTCCCGATTCGCCGCGAGACAAGCCTCGGTTCGAGCGGGATACGACGGTCAAGTACAACATCCTCATGTACCATGGGGAGATCGAGGGGGTGCTGCCGAACTGGGGGCGCGAGCTCGATCGCTCCCCAATGACGATCAGCCTGAAGGAGCTGGGCCCGCACAAGTGGGACTACGTCGCGCTTGGCCACTATCACGTTTATCGACCGCTCGACGATCACTCCTTCTACCCGGGCTCGGTCGATTACACCAGCACCAATCCGTGGGGCGAGCTGGCCGAAGAGCAGCGGACTGACGTGAAGGGAAAGGGAATCGTCGAGTACGACCTGACCAGGAAAACCCACCAGTTCCATCCGATTCCTCCGCCGCGGCAGTGGGTCGACCTGCCGGCGATTTCGGGTGAGGGCCTTTCACCAGCTTCTCTCGACGAAGCAATCCGCGACGCTCTCGACAATTGCGAGGGTGGAATCGACGACAAGATCGTCCGGCTCGTCGTCCGCGATGTACCGCGGCACATTCTGCGCGAGCTCGATCACAAGGCGCTGCGCGAGTACAAGCGGAAAGCGCTTCACTTCCATCTCGATACTCGCCGACCCGAAATCGTCCGGCCCGACAAGGGCGAAGGCGGCCCGGGAAGACGCGCATCACTGGCCGACACGGTCCGCGACAAACTCCGCTCGCGCCCGCTCACCGAGAACATCGACCGCGAAGCTCTCGTCGAGCTCGGGCTGCATTACCTCCGCGAGGCGGATCTGGTAGCAGGACCGGCTGGCGAGGAATCGGTGGCGTGAGGCTAAACAGTCTAAAGCTCACGAACTTCCGTCAGCACGCGCAGACGGAAATCCATTTCGAGACCGGCCTCACCGGAATCATCGGCCCCAACGGCGCCGGCAAGACGACGATTCTCGAGGCAATCGCGTGGGCGCTCTACGGCAACCAGGCGATTCGCGGCAACAGAGAGTCGATCCGGTTCATGGGCGCCGGAGCACGCGCGCCAGTCGAGGTCGAGCTCGACTTCATTCTTGGCTCGCACCGATACCGCGTCGTTCGCGGGATGACGAGCGCAGAGCTCTATCTCGATGGCGCGGATAGCCCGATCGCCAACTCGATCTCCGCTGTCAGTGATTTGCTGCAGCGACGACTGGGAATGTCGCTGCCGGAGTTTTACAGCACGTACTTCACCGGGCAGAAGGAGCTGAGCGTCCTGGCGTCGATGAGGCCGGCGGCCCGCGGTCAGTTTCTGTCCCGGGTGCTGGGCTACGAGAAGCTGCGCATAGCTCAGGACCTTACCCGCGAAAAGCGAAACCGGGTGAAGGCGTCGATCGACGGCATGCAGCGCGGAATGCCCGATCCCGAAGCGGTGCTGCGCGCGCTCGCCGAGGCGGCGTCGCGTAAGGAGGAAGCGGAGTCGCGCGCGCAGCAGGCTGCGCACCGAGGTGCGGTTCGCCAGCGCGAGATGATGGCGGTCGAGCCGCGCTGGGAGATGGTGCAACGCCAGCGCGAGCAATCAGCCCAGCTCCTTACGCAGATCACAGTCGCCGAAGAGAAAGAAGCGGCGCTCCATCGCGACGCCGAGAGAATAACTCGCGAGCTGGAGAGCGTGCAGGCCGCGCGATCGCAGCTCGACGCCCTGCGTGAAGCGATCGAGCCGCTATTTGCGCTCAACGTGGAGCTGCAGGCGCTCAACACTCTCTACCGCGAGGAGGGTCGTCGCAAGACGCTGCTCGAGGCAGAGGGAGCGTTGCGTGAAGAGATTTCCCGATTGGAGGAGCGGCACGCGCGAATCGAGCGGGCGCCCGCTCTCGAGGAAGAGGCGACGCTCGAGTTGGAGAAGAAGCGCGCCGAGCTGGAGGACACCCAGGGTCTCCTGGAGGCGCGTCGCACTGAATGGGTGCGCGATCGACAGGAAGCACAGACCAAGCGCGAGGCGCTGCGCCAGCAGTACACGGAGCTCAAGCACCAGCGCGACCGTGTCGTCGCCGTCGGTGAGGATGGTGAGTGCCCGACGTGCGCTCGGCCCCTTGGCGGAAGTCTGCACACCGTCGTCGAACACCTCGACGAAATGCTGGAGACGGTCAACGTCGACGGCAATTACTACAAGGCGCGCGTCGAACAGCTGGAGCAGATGCCGGACGATGTTCGCGCGCTCGATGAGAAGCGTCGCGCGCTGATGCAGGAAGTCGGGACCCTCGAGCGCAGGCTCGCGAAGGTGCAGCTCGCGGTGCAGGAACTTAGTTCCATAATTCGGGACATCGCCGGGAAGCAGCAACGGCAGGTGCAGATGAAGCGCGACATCGCCAAGATCCCACCCGGCTACGACCCAGCCCGCCACTCCGAGGTCATCTCGGAAGTCGGGCGTCTGACGCCGATCGAGGCCGAGGCAGCCCGCTTCCAGGCGATGCTCGAGCGCGAGCCGCAGCTCAAGCTGGAGCAGACGCGCATCGCCCAGGAAGTAATGCGCGTCCAATCCACGCTAGGTACGCTGCGCACGAGGCGGGCGCAGATCTCCTACACGGAGAAGGAGTTCAACGACCTCAAGGCCGAGTACGATCGCGTGCGCGTCGAGCTCCAGGAGTCGAAGGTCGCCGCCGCGCGCGCCCAGGAGCAGGTGTCGAGCGCCACGGCGGCTCTGGCGGCGGCGCAGGAAGCCGCCGAAGAATTGAAGAAGCGAGTCGCCGAACTCGACGTGCTGCAGACGGATCGCCGGCTGCACGACGAGCTCGACCGCGCGTTCTCCGACCTTCGTACCCATCTCAACTTCCAGCTGCGGCCGGAGCTGTCGGAGCTGGCCAGCGCGTTCCTGAGCGAGCTCACCGACGCCCGCTACACCGAGCTGGAGCTGGACGACCAGTACAACATCATCATCCTCGAGGACGGCATTCCCAAGCCGGTTCTTTCGGGCGGCGAGGAGGACCTCGCGAACCTCGTCCTGAGGCTCGCAATCTCGCAGATGATAGCCGAAAGAGCCGGTCAGACGTTCTCGCTATTGATTCTGGACGAAGTTTTCGGCTCATTGGACGAGGCGCGCAGGTTCAATGTTGTCGAGCTGCTGCGCGGACTGCAGGACAGGTTCGAACAGGTCATCCTGATTACGCATATCGAGCCGGTGCGGGAGGGTGTCGATCGAGTGATTGCAGTGCGCTATGATGCCGATACCGGCGCTTCCATCGTGACCGAATCCGAGACGGGCGAGCCCGCGGCGCGCGACGAACCCACCTTCTTCGACAAGCCCGAGGGGGAGGGGGAGGGGGAGGGGGGCCCGCGCGTACGTCAGCGCGTCGGGGAAGAGTCCGTCGAGAGCGGCGCGGGAGCGGGCGCGTAATGGCGTTCGCGCGCAACTGGAGACATGCCTGGGTGGCGGAGACCCCGGAACGCGTCAGCGTCCGGGAGATCGCGTCGCTCAACTCGGTGTTCAGCGAAGCTTTCACCGAGCGTTATCGGAAGGACGGAATGGTCGGCGTCCGCGTGCCGCACCTCAACCCCGCCGTCTGGAAATTCGCGATCACCGATGCCGAAGAAGGCGCGATGATCTGGCGCAACGCGCGCGACGGGATCGCCGCGTTCAACATGGTGCACCGCTCGGGCATCGAAGGCTGGATGGGGCCACTCGCCGTGCACCCGGATTATCAGGGCCAGGGCATCGGCAAGATGATTGTCACGTCCGGCATCGAGTGGCTGAAAAAGAACGGCGCGAAGGTAATCGGGTTGGAGACGATGCCACGCACGATGGACAACGTCGGCTTCTACTCGGCGCTCGGCTTTGTGCCCGGATACCTGACAGTGACCGTCACGCTGGAAGCGGCGCGGGCGGGCATTCAATCGATAGCGATGTCGTCGCTGAATCCGCACGAGCGTGAGCTGGCAATCAAGCAGTGCCGCACTCTCCTCGAGCAGCTTGCTCCTGGTTACGACTATACGCGCGAGATCGTGCTCACCGCGCAGCACCAGCTCGGCGACACTCTGTTCATGCGCAAGGGATTCGACGTCACCGCCTTCGCAATCTGTCACTCGGTGCCGCTCGTCGAAGGACGCGCCACCGAAGAGATGCGTGTTCTGAAGATGGTGGCACGGAACGAGTCGGATTTCGACGCACTGGTGACCCAGCTTTGTGCTCACGCGCGTGTCAAAGCGTCGCGTCGAGTGGCAATCCGGGTGCAGGGACAATACACCGATGTCTATCGGCGACTCATGGCGCGCGGTGCTCGGGTCCGCTGGACTGATTTGAGAATGTCAGTCTACGACCACGCCGAGTCGCGCCCCGCGAATGGTGGTGTAGTTCTATCCAATTGGGAGATCTGACGATGAAATCTCTCGACGGTGAAATGGATGTTCTGTCCGAGGAGCTCGAGCGCCTCGATTACGTCGTTGCCAAACACGGTGATTACTTCTGCGTGCGACTGCCGCTGCTGACGAGCGTGGAGGTGCACCACACGCCCGAACGGGGATTCAGATTCATCCCGCAGATCGGACCGTTCAAGCGTAGCGCAGGCTTTTTCCTGACGTCTGGTGTTGCGACAGCCGCGGTCGCGGGGTCCGCGCTGGAGTTCGGCGCCACGCCGGTGACCCTGGTTGTCGGATTCCTGGGCATTGTCGCCTTGATCCACGACGCCTGTCGCTTCGTCCTCACCGAAGGATGTCTGACGCGCCTGCAGCAGCTGATCGCGTCACGCACGACCGGTCGATCGAGACTGTTTTCGGGGACCAGGCCAATGCTTGCTGAATCGGCCCAATACACGTTTCTGGATCAGCGGGCCGCAGACACGACCTTCGTTCGGTAGGAGCGCCAGGTGCCGACCGCGAAGTCCCGTCCGCTGGCGCAAAGCAAAACATCGAACGTCGCGCCAGCGAAGCAGATCGAATCGTTTCTCGCCAAGTACGCGCCCGAGATGGTGACTGCCGCCAAGGCGTTCCGGGCGAAGATGCGACGACGCGTGCCCGGTGGAGTCGAGTTCGTCTACGACAACTACAACGCTCTCGTCTTCGGCTACGGACCGACCGACCGTCCGTCGGAAGCCGTTCTCTCGCTGGCGATCATGCCGCAGTGGGTGACGGTCTGCTTTCTCAAAGGAGCGAAGTTCCCCGATCCGAAGAAGATGCTGAGGGGAAGCGGCAGTATCGTCCGCAACATCAGGCTCATCCCGCCCATCCAATTCGACGATCCCGACGTTCAGGCCTTTGTCGAGCGGGCAATTACCGAGGCGTCTCCGGCTTTTCCCTCAGCAGGCGGGGAGCCGCGCACTGTAATCCAATCGATCTCAGCCAAACAGCGACCTCGACGGCCACGTTCGGCTTGACCGTCACCGTACCGCATCCTACGTTCGGTCCGCTCCCTTCACCTTCAGGATTTTTCCCCTTCCTGCCCCTGATATGCGAAGACGCGAAGCTGTTCAATTTCTCGGCGCTGCTCTGGCGATGCCGTTCATTCCCCGCAGCGCGGAGACGGCGATCAGGCTCGGCGAAGCGCTGCACCGGCGACTCGGCGACGTCCCATTCAGAACCCTGAATCGCGATCAGCAGGCGCTGGTGACGAACATCGCCGAGCTGATCATCCCGCAGACCGATACACCGGGCGCGACGGCGGTGAAGGTTCCGGAATTCATCGATCTGATCCTGACGGAATGGGCGAGC
>JBKOVX010000346.1:0-2237 GCA_046724115.1 Gemmatimonadota bacterium
TCTCCGGGGACAGCGGAATTACGATCGTCGAATCGGTTCGCGCAAACTTTGTCTCGCGCCCATCGATCGTCACGCGCTGGACGTGGAGCTTGATGAGATCGAGTATCAGGGTGTCGACGCCATTGCTCCGTTGAACTCTTAACGTTGCGTCGCCGTTGATCGATGGGCCGGAGTCCGGGACATCGATCGTAATCGCGTAGTCGAGAACGCGAGTTCCGCGCGGAACCGACTGGCTCGACTGCGCGAGAGTTCGACATCCGCCGAGTACCAGAATCAGGGCGGCTAGGACAAGAGCGGCGTGGGACGGGATCCGTCGCATTAGCCTAATGTAAAATGTCTGTTAATCCGCGGGCGGACAGGCATTGGGCGTGACATCTTTTTTCCTTCCTCAACTCCATCAAAACATGCGCCTCCATGCGTACGGCTTTACTCGGCGATTGACAAGTATGGCAGTTTGGGCCGCAGTCTTCGGCTGCGTCAACGCCGACCAGGGAGGAACCACAGCATCGAGCACTGCGTCCAGCACCGCTTCGTCCACCTCGCAAGCCGGTAAGGATCCGACATTCGCGCGATTCGTCGATACCTACTTCGACTCGCTCTATTCGTTCAGCCCATCGCAGGGCACCGCCGCCGGCTTCCACCAGTACGACAACAAGGTCGAAGATCTCTCGGCGGCGAACGTCACGCAACGTATTGCGACGCTTCACGCGCAGCAGCGCCAGCTGGACTCCATCAGAATTACACAACTGGCTTTGGATGATTCTATTGATGCCGCGATCATCGACGGCGCCATCAAGTCGGAGATCCAGGACGAGGAAGAGATCGGCAACTGGAAAAAGAATCCGATGAACTACGTCGGACTGCCGGGCAACGCAGTCGATCTCCTCATGAAGCGCAATTTCGCCGCGCCGGTTGATCGACTCAGATCGGTGACTGCGCGGCTCCGCGGCGTGCCGGCGGTGTTGAGCGAGATGCGCGTGAACGTCGTCAATCCGCCGAGGGAATTCACCGATCTCGCCAACCGGATCGCCTCTGGCTCGGTCGGCTTCTTCAAGGACGACGTCGCCAAATGGGCGAAGGGAGCGGCGGGGAGCGATTCGTCGGCGCTGCGCGAGTTCACTCAGGTCAACGATTCAGTCGTCGCCTCGATGCAGGGTGCGGCCGACTGGCTCAAGGGTACGCTGCTTCCCAAGTCGAATGGGAAGTACGCCATCGGCGCCAAGGCGTTTGCCGACAAGCTGCACTACGACGAGATGGTCGACATCCCGCTGCCGACGCTGCTCAAGATCGGCGAAGCGCAGCTCGATAAGGACTACAAGGCGTTCGTGGCGACGGCGCAGGAAGTCGCACCGGGAAAAACGCCCGAGCAGGCAATGGAGACGCTCAACGCCGACCACCCAACGGCGGACAATCTCATTCCATCAGCCAAGGCAACGGTGGAAGGAGCGCGCCAGTTCCTGATCGACCACAAGATCGTGGACATCCCATCGAATATTCTTCCAATCGTAACCGAGACGCCCCCCTACGCGCGAAGCGGAACCTTCGCCAGCATGGACACGCCCGGTGCGTACGAGACGAAAGCGACGGAGGCGTTCTACTACGTGACGCCGCCGGAGAAAGATTGGGACGCCAAGCACGTCGAGGAGCATCTCAAGCTGTACAACAAGAGTGTGATGGACATCATCACCGTGCACGAGGTCTTTCCAGGCCACTTCCTCCAATTCATCTACGCCCCGCAATTCCCCACCAAGACCCGCAAGCTGCTCGGCGCGGCGAGCAACGCTGAAGGTTGGGCGCACTATGGAGAGCAGATGATGGTCGAGGAAGGATTCGGCAATCGCGATCCGAAAACTCGTCTCGCCCAGCTTTCCGAAGCGCTGCTCCGTGACTGCCGCTGGGTGGTCGGGATGAGGGAACACACCCAGGGGCTGAGCGTGCAGGCAGGCGCGACGAACTATTTCACGAAGAAATGTTTCCAGCAGCCGGCCAACGCCTACGAGGAAGCGCGTCGCGGCGCGTACAACCCGACGTATCTCTACTATACGTTGGGCAAGCTGGAGATCTACAAGCTGCGGTCAGACTACCAGAAGCTTCGCGGCTCGAACTACTCGCTCCGTGATTTTCACGACGCGTTCGTGAAGCAGGGCTTCCCGCCGATCAAGATGGTGAGAAGGCTGTTGGTGCCGAACGATACGACGCCGGTATTGTAGGTGGGAAGCGGGAAGCGGGAAGCGGGA
>JBKOVX010000123.1:0-9590 GCA_046724115.1 Gemmatimonadota bacterium
GAGCACGATTTCGTCGTGGCGCGCCGCGTTGGGATCGGGAACGCTCACGAGCGGGGCGCCGGGCAGCGCGTGTCCCGGATTTCAATCCAGCGCTGGCGTCACTTGCGCGCAGGCAACTCTATCGGCCACGTTCACGATAACCGGAGCGTTTCAGGATGCGGGGCCGACCTCCAGCACTGTAGCGCAGGCGTCGCTTGCCTCAGGGACTGTCTCGGGGATAGTGCTTGGGTACGTAATTCCCTAGCGAACTATTGACTGCGAACCAGAACGCTCTGCCTGCTAGGCGCTTACCGCTGCTCGCTGACCGCTGAGCGCTGCAGACGAATAGACAGATCACACTGGCGCATTAAGGCAAAACTCAGTTTTCCCCTAACGCCACGCGATCTATCCCGTCGTAGGCAGCGGTCAGCAATTAGCAAGCAGCGGTAGGCGCCTAGCAGGTAGTTTTCTTGTCTTCTACTCCTCCGTCTTAGCCTTCCTTCGAGACGGTCTGACTTCCTGCGCCTGATCATACCAGTTCTCCAGCGTCCGTGATGCGAGATCGCGACCGCCGAGTCCGAACGAGAGACCAAGTGCAATCGCCAGTGCCGCCACGAATCCGGTGAACAGCGTCGTGATCAGATTCGTCGCAATTCCCAGCTGATTGATCGCGATAACGATCGCGAACGCCCACACCGTCGTCCGCACGACGTTGGCAAGAGTTTCGGGATTGGCGAATCCGGCTTCGGCCGTCGCGCCTCTTACAATGTTGCCGAGCGCGCGGGCGGCGATGCCGCCGATGAAGAGCACGAAGATCGCCACGACGAGATTCGGCAGCCACAGCAAGAACTGACGCATCACATCGGAGACCGCCGGCAGTCCCAGCACATCGAAGGCGACCAGTATCACGACGATGCGGACGATCCACTTCACCAGGCTGGCAACGATTCCCGCCGCGTCGGTTCCGGTTCCCATCTTGTTGAGAAAATCGCCGATGCCTGAGCGCTGCATCAGCTCGTCGAAGCGGATCGCGCGCAGCAAACTGGTGACGCCCCTCGCGACCCAGTTCGACACCAGCCATCCGATGGCGACGATGATGATGAAGCCGAGTATCCGGGGAATCGCGCTCACGATCATCGTGAACGCGTCGCGGAACGACTGGATCAGCGTCTGCGTGAACGAGGGTTCAGCCGCCGCCGCATTCTGAACAGGTGCTTGAGTAGTTGTCTGGAGCAGTAGCATGGTCATCTCGTGTTGAGGTTGATTTGCCTCTACTCGGCGATGCCGAGCTGACTCTTGAGATTCACAAGACCCGCGCGGGCACGTTCGGCTACATCGGTCTCCGGATAAGTGTCGATGAGTCGTCTGAGCTCGCGGAGACCTTTCGTCTCGTGGCCCGGCCACGCGAGATAAAGGTCTACGAGCCGGTTGGAAGCGAACAAGTCGTCCCGAGCGGCAACATCGCGCAGCCGCTGAACGGAGCGATACAGCTCCTCGGCGCGCTCGCGCAGCTCGGACTTCGCATACAGTTCGGCGGCGCGAAGTCGCGGCTGCGGATCATTGGGCGCCTCGAGAATTATCTCCTCGTAGGAAGAGAGCGCGCCGTCGAGATCGCCGCGCATCACCATTGCGTCTTCGCGCGAGTACTGCCGCTCGTAACTCCCCTCGGCGCTCGGTTGTATGAACTCACCGAAGGCCTTGCCCGCACCTTGCGAGACTCGCGTCACGAAAAACCACCACCAGGCGGAGAGGATTATCGCGCCGGCAAGCGCGGCTGCGACGATGATCGGCAGTGAAAGATTGTTTTTGGCGGCGAGCGCGCCGGCGATCAAAGCGCCCGCGACGAAGGGGATGACGAGTGATGTGGCCCGCTGGAAGTGATGGGCCGCTTCAGGGCCGTGCTTGTCGAAGAGACTTCGCTTGTAACCGTCTCCTCCGCTCGCACTCATCGCGCTGGATTACCTGGATCTTTGATGATTCGGTAAACCCGTCCGTTTGTGCTGCAGATATATAACGCCGCCGACCGTCATCTCCAACGGAGACGCGTGTCAGGTCTTCACTTCCTCGGGCTTGGGCACCTTGTAGACCTGACGCGGATCGAGGGCGTCACGCAGTGCGTCGCCGAGCAGATTGAAGCCGAGCACAGCGGCGCCGATCGCCATTCCCGGGAACACCGACGTCCACGGAGCGCGGCGAAGCTGATCCAGATCGCGGCCGTCTGCAATCATCGACCCCCAGCTCGGCGCCGGAGGCGGAACGCCGAGTCCCAGAAACGAGAGCGCCGCCTCGGCCATGATCGCGCCGGCGACGCCGAGTGTGGCGGCGATCACGACCGGCGCGATGACGTTGGGCAAAACGTGCTGCAGCATGATGCGCATGTCACCGGCGCCGAGCGCCTTGATCGCCTGGACGTACTCGAGCTGGCGCACGACGAGAACCTGACCGCGAACTATGCGCGCCATTCCCGCCCAGCCGACGAGTCCGATCGTCGCAAAGACCACTGTCTCCGACGGTTGCAGGGCCGCCACCATCGCGATCAGCAACAACAGAGTCGGAAACGCCAGCGTTACATCGGCGAGGCGCATCACGATCTCGTCGACCCATTTTCCATAGAATCCGGCCAATAGTCCCATCGAAACGCCGAGCACCAAAGCAATTGATTGCGAGATAAGGCCGACCGTGAGCGAGACGCGCGCGCCGTAAACCAGTCGTGACCACATGTCGCGCCCCTGGATGTCGGTGCCGAGCCAGTGCTGCGCCGACGGACGCTGGAGGATGTGGAGGAGGTCGATGGTGATTGGGCTTTGACGCGCTATCAGGGGCGCGAGGATCGCCGCCAGCGCCATCACGATCACGATCCCAATGCCAAGGCGGGCGCGATTGTCGCCGAAGAACCTGCTTCGCTGTTTGGGATCGAGCAATCGTCTCCTCCTTTTACTGAAGACTACCAGCGAGGGGCTGTGAGCGGAGCAGCGGGCAGCTGCGAGCACGCTAGAGGCTAACGGCCGAGGGCCAGGGTCTTCGCTCCTGGCCTCCAGCGGGCTCGAAGCTCCGAGCTGCTCCGCCCAAAGCTCCTAGCTGGTAGTCTTCAGTTGCAGTTCAATCACGCTGACGGATCCCTCAACTCCGGCGGAGTATCAGGCGGCTGCCTCCTCCACCTGCGGTGCTGCCAGAAATACTGGGCAGGCACGACGCGTACCCAGTGCTCCAGACGCTGCGTAAAAGTTGCGACGATCGCGTCGACGTCGCGATCCATGTTCGACGTTCGCGTCGCCTCGATTCGCTCGACGACGATCCGAAAGCGCCCATTCGGTTTTCTCAACGCGACGACGAATATGACCGGCACCTCGAATCGCAAAGCGAATACCGCAGCGCCGCGCGGAGTCTTGGCAGGCCGGCCGAAGAATGGGACGAAAGTCGAGGCGAGGCCGAGCACGCCCTGGTCCGCGATGAAGGCGACACCGCGACCGGCCCGCAACGAGCGCGGCGTTCGCTTCACCGCCTCGGAATCGTGGACGATCACCATGCCCGTCGCTTCGCGGACGCGCGTCACGTATTCATCGGTGAGCGGATTCGCCATTCCCCGAGCGATTGCGTCGACAGGAATTCCGCGAGCGGCGACATAGGCGCCCGCCAATTCCCAGTTTCCGATGTGGCCGGTGACGAACACGATTCCCTTGCCTTGCGCCATCGCGTCGTCGACGTGATGCCAGCCCTCGACTTCGTCGGCGATGTCGAGGACGCCCTGTCGGCCAAGCTTGTCGAACAGTGCAGACTCGACGAAGGTCCGACCCAGGTGCGCGTACGATTCTCGCGCCAGGTTCTGGACCTCGGCGCGCGACAACTCAGGAAACGCGGCGGCGATCTGCTTCTCGACGACGCGCTTCCGGATGCCGAACGGCCGGTAGCCGAGCACTCCCAGTCGCTCGCCGACGCGACAGGCCGCATCCCAACTCATCGCCCGCAATGCGCCGATTGTCGCGCGCATCGCGTAATACTCGGCGCGGTGGGCGAGCGTCGGCTTTCGCTTTTTCCTGGATTTTTTTGTTTTGGTCGAGTTCGGCGATTGTTTCGCCTGATCGGCCGTGCTGGATGTCATCGATTGGGGCGATTGGGACTGCGTTGTCCGACAACCTCGTTGGTGAATTCGCGGGTATCGCGCGCAACCCGATCCCAATTGTAATGGGTTTCAACGGCGCGACGCGCGGCGCGTCCCATCTGCTGGCGCCGCTCGGGGTTGACGAGCAGCGCGCGAATGGCGTCGGCAATCGCATCGGCATCGGTGGGAGGGACGACGATTCCCGTCTCACCATCACGCACCGCCGAGCGAACTCCACCTGAGTCGCCGGCGACGGACGGGATGGCCGACGCGCCCGCCTCGAGGAACGAGATGCCGAATCCCTCGACGTTGATCTCCTTGTCGACTCGCGATGCGCCGAGGTAGATGGTCGATGTCGCGTAAGCCTCGGGCAGCTCGTCGTCGCGCATCGGTCCGACGAACGCGACTTTATCCGCGACGCCAAGTTCGCGGGCGAGGCTGCGCAACCTCTGCTCGTCATGGCCTTCGCCTACCATTATGTAGCGAAGCTGCGGAAAATCTCGAGACAGTGACGCCAGAGCGCGGATCCCCATGTCCTGCCCCTTGTGGGGGACGAGCCGCGCGACGGTGATGAAGAGTGGCGCATCGCCGACGTTCCACCGGCGGCGCAGCGCACCGGTATCGCGCGATGGATTGAAGTGAACCGGATCCGTTCCCAGATCGAGCGCGGCAATGCGCGGCGGATTCGTCACGCCGACTTCGATCATCACTTCCGCTGACAGGTCGGCGACCCATTTCGACGTCGCGACGATCCCCGATGCATTGCCGAGTATCGATCGCGCCGACATTCGCTTCATCGAGCTGCGCTGCGACTTTCTGCGCTCGCGCAAGAGGTCGCCGCCATTCACATAAACCAGATATGGAACGCCGAGCTGCCGATTAGCCCAACGCACGCCGTAACCGACGGGCCTGATGTTGCCGCAGTGAATCACGTCGTACGCCGGAGCTCGCCCCGACGTGAGCCAGCGCGCCCAGCGCAGCTGATTCGAGAACCGGTTGGCGCGCTCGAACGGGAACGGCTGACGATAGATGCGGTAATCCTCGTGCTGATCGAACGCGGCGGCGTTGGGTGATGCGACAGTGGAGACGCTCATCGTCGTCTCCTCGCCGTCGCCGAAACGGCGACAGAGCTCGACGTGTCGGCGCGCCATGCCGCCCAGATCGGGACCATAGTCCTGGGTCACGAAGAGGTTCCGCACTGCTATTCAGGCCAGCGGATTAACGAACGCTTCGCCAGAGAGGAGATTATGGATGCGTTGATCGAAAGTATGGTACTGGCGGACGAAGACCTGACCTTCTCTCCTGATTCTTTCGCGCGCGGCGGAGTTCTCGATGTAGTACCCGATTTTCTCGAGGCACGAGTCGATGTCCTTGTACCAGGCGCAGTGATCGCCCTCGCGCAGCAACTCGGTGAGACCCGGAGTTCCGTGACCGAGATAGAATCCGCCGGCAAGAATCACCATCCACGTTCGATCGGACGTGTAGTTGGTGCCCCCCTTGGCGCGTCCGGGGTTGATGCCGAGTGAGATTTTGGAGCTCGAGCACACGGCAGCGAACGCCTTCCCCTCGACCGGGCGTCCGCTCCAATGAAGCGGCTTCCGCCACTCCTCCCAGCCTTTGCCCCACACCTTGAGGTCGTACTTCTTTGCGACTTTCAACAGGAATTGAGCGCGCGAGGTGTCGTATCCGGTGCCAATGAAGCTGACATCAGAGTGAAACTTCTTCAGCTGTGGGACTGGTTTGATGTCGCGATCGGCGGCAGATGGAAGAAACTTCGCCGGCAGACCGAGCGCTTTCCATTCAGCCTCGAATCCCGAAACGAAAAAAGTCTGCGTCAGTTTGCCGACGGCGACGATGTGGGCGATGTCGGGGCGATAGGTGCTCTTGTACCACTGAGGATCGTGGTACCACATCGAGTTCGGTTTGCCCTGCAGAATCTCGGCGACGGTGTCGACGTTGAGTCCGTGGCACTTGCCCAGAAAGACAAAGTCCGGCTTGAAGCGGCGTGCTTTCGACAACGCCCACCGCTGGGTGAGCTTGCGGCCGAGGAGGCGCGCAGCGCGCTTGTCGTCGATGAGCAGCGTCTTGTGACCGTCTCTCTTGAGAGCACGCTCAGTGCACTTCTCCATTCGCCACCGGTTGTTGCTCCCGATGATGAGGACTCTCAAGCAGTCTCCGTGACTTTCTCTTCAGCGTTCACTTCGAATGGATCGTTCCCAAAGTCGCGCGTATTTCGCCATCACGCTCGCCGCCGCGAGGCAGGCGAGAACAAGTCCGCGAGCCCCATCGCGAAACCCGGCTTTCAGGAAGTACATGCTCGCGAAACGTGCCGGCGGCTTGAACAATATCGCACCGGCACTCGCGCGGCGGCCCTTCGCGTAATTCTGCTCGGCCCACCAACGGCTGTACCGATCGAACTTCTCAAAATACTGGTCGAGCGAAGTGTAGGTGTAATGCAGCAGCGAATTCTTGACCGCGCCGATCGTTCCGTTGGTCACATCGACGTGCTCGTGGACGAGATTGGCGTTGTACCGCAGCTCGCGCCTGAATAGTCGGACCGGCTTGTCGCTGCCCCAGCCTCCATGCCGTATCTCTTTGCCAAGAAAGAAGCTACGTCTCGGTACCCTGAACGCGGTGTGGTCGCCTGCGTTTCGTACCGTACGATCGATCTCCTCGGCAAGCTCAGGTGTACAGCGCTCGTCGGCATCGAGCACGAGAATCCAGCCGGTCTTCGCCCGCTGGATGCCATGGTTACGCGCGGCGCCGATGGCAGTGAATTGCGGGCTGATAACAGTGGCCCCCGCGCTGCGGGCGCGATCGACGGTGTCATCTATCGAATCGTTTTCGACGACGATGACTTCGCGGGCCCACTCCACGCTGGCAATGCACGCTTCGATGTTCGCGGATTCGTCGTGCGCCGCGATCACCGCCGTAACGTCGGGGGAGCCGCGGTTGACTGCGCTCACCGTCCTACCGTCGGCCGCGTGTGCGCGCGGTGTTGGCAGCGCGGTCGAAGCCCTCGATCATTTCAGTCTCCGGAAATTCTCTCGCCACCCGGGTGCGAGCGGCCTTGCCCATCGCGTCGCGCGTATCTTCGCTGAGAAGCATTCCGGCAACAGTCGCCGCAGTCGATGCTGAATCATCCGGTGGATATAGCGCTCCGCTGATGCCGTTGGCGATGTAGCGCTGGGCCACACCGCCCTCGCTGGCGACCGTCGGAATGCCAAGCGCCATCAGGTCGAGGATGCCGTAGGCTCCCGTGTCCGCCTCGGCGACGACCCATCCCAGATGCGCGTCCCGCATCAGGCTGATGACGTCGTCGCGCTCGCCGAGGAAGCTGACGAGATGCAGCACGCGCAAGGCAGCCGCCTGCATGCGGAGGTCCTCGTCGTCGGATCCGGGTCCGACAATGATCAGTCTCAGGTTCGGGTGCCGTGGCGCGAGCATGGAGATGGTCCGAATCGCCGTCGCGGCCCGTCCGCGCGAAGTGGGGTCGTAGACACAGACGATGTACCTGAGGGGCGTCGAGTCCTTTTGCTCGGATGCGGAGTCGCCTTCGGACGCCGGCGTCTTTGCGCCGTCAGTCGGATAAGTCGAAACATCGATGCCGATCTCCGCCACCGATGCATCGACCGCGTTCTTCGGGATGCTCGCGGCTCGACGATCCGTCTCGCTCGAGAACAGGTAGGAAGTTCTGGCGAGGCGCGCGGCCCAGCGTCCGGAGAATCCCAACTCGAGCCTAATGCCCGCCGGAGTCCAGCGCACGACGGATCCGTTGCCGCTCATCCAGCAGGCGGTGGCGGCGATCAAATGCTCGCGATCGGTGGTGACGAAGATCGCGTCGGCATCCCAGCGCCGGAAAATTCGGCGCAGGCGACGCGCCGCGACGAAGAACCAGGTGTCGGTCGCGAAGGGAATGATCTCGAACGGCTCCGGGATCGGCGTGTGACGCGGCTGATTCGGATCGCGACGCGGGGATACGGCGAGGTGCACGTTGCTGTCCGGCGTCACGAGCAGGGTGACTTTCGCTCCACGCTCGGAGATGCCGCGTCCGGCCCTCGCAAACAGTCTGGCGGTGCCCGACCACTCGCGAGCCGTATGAAGAAATAGAACGTGCAAAGTTGCTTACCCTGTTGTCGCCAGATTATTGACCGACGGACTGCCGGCGTCGCCGTTGTCTCCGCCGAACTGCAAAGCGTAGAGACGCGAGTACGCGCCGCGCCTGGCCAGCAGGTCGGCGTGCGTTCCCTGCTCCACTATTTCACCGCGATCCAGAAACACAATTCGATCGGCGTGGGTGATCGTCGACAGCCTGTGCGCGATCACGAACACCGTCCTGCCCTGCAGCAAACGATCGACTGCTTCCTGCACCAGACGCTCTGATTCGGTGTCCAGCGCGGAAGTCGCTTCATCGAGAATGAGAATCGGGGGATCACTAAGCAAGGCCCGTGCAATCGCCAGCCGTTGTCGTTGCCCGCCGGATAAACGTGTGCCGCGCTCACCGAGCAGAGTGTCGTAGCCGCGTGGCAGCTCCATGATGAAGCTGTGCGCGTTGGCCGCCTTCGCGGCCGCCTCGATTTGTTGTTGGCTGTACTTCCCCGGTGCGCCGTAGGCGATGTTGGTGCGAACCGTGTCGTGGAACAAAACGGTCTCCTGGCTGACAATGCCGGTAAGCGCGCGCAGTACCGGCAGCTTGATCTCCCTGGTATCCACCCCATCGAGCAGAATTCGCCCTGAGCTCGGCTCGTAAAAGCGTGGAATCAGATCGACGAGAGTGCTCTTCCCGGCTCCACTTGGTCCGACGAGCGCGATGACTTCGCCTTTGTGGGCGGTGAGATTGATGTCGACGAGAACCGGCGCTTCGCCGTAGGAGAAACTGAGGCTCTCGAATTTGAGATCGCGGTCGAACGTCGCCCTGTCGCGAGTTCCGGTGTCGCGCTGGAACTCCGCCGGCGAGTCCAGGATCTCAAAAAGTCTTTCTGCGGACGCGAGCGACGATTGCGCGGTAGTGCGCATCTGCGAGAGCTGCTTCAGCGGCTGCAGCAGCCGCAGCACCAGAGTAAGGAATGCCAGCAGGGTTGCGCCCGTCATGGTGCCGCTGCGCAGCACCTGCCACGCGCCGACCCACAGCACCAGCACCGCGATCAGAGTTCCGATGATCTCGGTCACCGGCGGCGCCAGAAGTGCCAGCCTAGTCAGCTTGAGACTGCTGCGCGCGTACTTGTTGCTGCCGTCGGCGAACCTTGCTTCCTCATAGCTCTCGGTACCACTCGCCTTGACCAGACGAATGCCGCTGATCGTCTCCTGCAGGACGCTCGTCATCTCGCCGTGGACGTTGCCGCGGCGGAGATTGCCGCGACGCAGCCGTTTAAGCATCGGCTGCAGCGAGAAGCCGAGGAGCGGCAGGATTATCAGGGCAATGAGCGACAGCTTCCAGGAGATGCTGAACAGGATCGCGATGTAGACAATCACCAGCGATGCGCTCTGCAGCGACTGAGTCACGATCTGGGTG
>JBKOVX010000031.1:0-2815 GCA_046724115.1 Gemmatimonadota bacterium
ATCCCGTGCATCTACGCTCTTGCCCGCTTTGCTGGCGCTCGAATCGCTAGCCGTGCTGGCATTCGCTTGGGGCGTCTACCGCAGGTTGTCTCCAGTCCAGATAGGGCCGCCGCTCAGCCGGTTGAACGAGTTCAGGTTCAACGACCAGCTGATATGGGGACTCGCTGTCGGGGCAACGCTTTGTCTTCTGCCTGCCTTCGAGGGCGGAAGAAACGCCGGTTACAACCTGTTGTTGTTTTTCGGCGCGCTTTACCTGATCCGCGGCATTGGCATTCTTGGGTGGATATCCAAAGGGAGGTACGCCCTCATCGTCCTGCTCGGCCTCATTCCGCAGGTTTTCATCATTGTCACGCTGGCCCTCGGACTTGGGGATACGTGGCTCGATCTGCGTAAGCGAGCGAAGCCGAGCTGAGGTTCGATTCCGTTGCCGAATGTGCTAGAATTACCCGTTTGGTGTGATCTCGACGTTCACATACCCACTCTAGTTCGCAATCCGCATTCAAGGAACTCCTCAAATGGAAGTCATACTTAGACAGGCAGTCGAGAAGCTCGGGCATCCCGGCGACATCGTTAAGGTCTCCGCGGGGTTTGCGCGCAACTATCTGTTGCCGCGAGGCTTCGCCTACGAGGCAACGGCCGGCAACCGGAAGCGCATCGAACATGAGCGCCAGCGCCTGGAGCAGGCGGAGGAGCAGCGTCGCAGCAGCGCCTCCGAGCAGGCGACCAAGCTCGAGCAGGTCTCGCTCACCTTCTCTGCCCGTGTCGGCGACGAGGGCAAGCTTTTCGGCTCGGTGACGTCCGCCGACATCGCGCACCAACTGGAAGCCCAGGGATTTCAGATCGAGAAGCGTCAGATCGACCTGCATGAGCCGATTCGCGCTCTCGGTGTCTATCGCGTTCCCATTCGGCTGCACGCCGATGTCCACCCCGAGATCAAAGTCTGGGTCATCAAGCAGTAGCCGCTCGGAGGGGGAACAGGCAGACCCGGCTGTCCTTAATAACAGGGGCGGCCGGGTCTTTTTTGTTGCAAAATTGGCGTGCGAAATGCGAACTAGGCACTCACGGAACTTTCGTCACATAGATAAGCTACATAGAGAGATACGGCGCTCGACGCCGTCGTTCAAACCTTCACTGAACCGCATGGCCACATCCCTACCATCTGTAACCGCCCGCGAAGGTGCGCAAAGAGTACAGCGCGCCGCCCAGCTTTGCCTCGACATGAAAGCAAACGACGTCGTAATACTCAATCTGGCTGGCGTCACCGACATGACTGATTATTTCGTCATCGCGAGCGGAACCTCCGACACCCACGTGAGATCCATCGGCGAGCACGTGATTGCGGAGATGAAGAAGGCGGGACTCACCGTGCATCATACTGAGGGGTTACCGCAGGGCCGCTGGGTGCTGCTCGATTTCTTCGATTTCGTAGTTCACATCTTTCATCCGACACTCCGGTCGTTCTATCAGATAGAACGGCTATGGAGCGATGCGGAAACAGTGGCGCTGGAACCACAGGAGTAACAGGACAAATGAAAGCGGCTCGGATTCTCACGGTTCTCGTTGGACTGCTCATCGGCGCTCGCCTCGACGCACAGCAGTACTTCGGGATGAACCAGGTGCAGTACAAGCACTTCGATTGGCGAGTAATAGAGACCGAGCACTGGCTGGTGCACTACTATCCCGAGGAGCGCGCCGGTGCGATGGACGCTGCCAGGATGGCCGAGCGCTCGTATGCGCGACTGTCGAAGGTCCTCGACCACCAGTTCCGCGAGAAGAAGCCGATCATTCTCTTCTCTTCGCGGTCGGAGTTCGGCCAGAACAACGTCACCGGAGACCTCGGCGAAGGAACCGGTGGCGTGACCGAGCCGCTCAAGCACCGAATGATCATGCCGCTCACCGGCGACCTCGGCAGCTTCGAGCACGTGCTGACGCACGAAATGGTGCACGAGTTCCAATTCGACATCTTCGCGCGCGGCAAGGCTGGCGCGAACCTCCAGACTCTGAATCAGATCGATCCGCCGCTCTGGTTCATGGAAGGCATGGCGGAGTATCTGTCGAGCGGGCCGCACCACATCCTCACCGAGCAATGGGTTCGTGACGCAGTCGTGAATGGAAACCTGCCGACTATCGAGCAGATGACCGAGCGGCCGGACAAGTATTTCCCGTACCGCTATGGCGAATCGCTTTGGGAGTACGTCGGCGGGCGCTGGGGTGATGCCGCAATCGGCGAGATCCTCCAGAACGCGACGACACTTGGCATCGCTCGCGCATTCCAGCGCCAGCTCGGGCTGACGCTGCACGAATTGAGTGATGACTGGCGCGAAGCGATGAACGCCAAGTACCTGCCGCAGGCGGCGGTGCTCGACCGACCGCGCAGCTTCTCGCAGCCGCTGCTCACCGAAAAGAAGAGCGGCGGACAGATCTTCCTTGCGCCGGCCCTCTCGAACGACGGCAATCGCATCGCTTTTCTGTCCAATGGCAGCTTGAAGCGCGGTGAGGTGTTCATCGACCTGTGGCTGGCGGATGCCCGCACCGGCAAGAGAATCAAGCGGCTCGTAAACAGCACCACCAATCCTAACTTCGAGGAGCTTCGACTCCTCTATTCGCAGAGCTCGTTTTCGAACGACGGACGCACCCTCGCCTTTACGGGGGAGCGTCAGGGGAAGGATGTCCTTTACCTTCTCGACGTCGCCACGGCCGCGGTGAAGAAGCGCATCGATCTGCCGATAGACGCCGCCTGGAGTCCGGTTTGGTCGCCCGATGACAGACAGATCGCGTTCAGTGGAACTCACGGCGGCATAACAGATCTCTACAT
>JBKOVX010000325.1:0-6091 GCA_046724115.1 Gemmatimonadota bacterium
CTTCTCGAGATCGATCCTTCGCAGTACAGAGCGGCGGTCGAAAGAGCGACGGCAGCGGTGGCGTCGGCGAGATCACAGTCAGCGCAGGCAAAGCCGGCACTCCTCCAGGCGCAACGCAACTACGATCGACTGGCTGCTCTCAAGAAGGCAAACCCGACGCTCGTTTCCGACGAGCAGATGGAACAACTGCGGACACAGGTCGAGGTCAACGAGGCAACGCTCGAGGCTGCCAACCATGCCGTCGATCAGGCAACTGCTTCGCTGCGCGACTCGCAGTCGCTCCTGGGCAAGACGACGATCGTGGCGCCGATGAGCGGCCGCGTGACTCGGTTGAGTGTCGAACAGGGTGAAACGGCGATCCAGGGGACGTTCAACAAGGATGCGGCGACGATGCTCACCATCAGCGACATGAGCGTCCTTGAAACCAAGGTGAAGGTCGACGAGACCGACGTGTCGCGAATCAAGATCGGCGATTCAGCGGTCGTGCAGCTCGATGCCTTTCCGGACACGACTTTCCTCGGGCGCGTCTCCGAGATCTCGAACAGCTCCGTCAAGGCGGCGAGCACCGGCGGGACCGGTGGGTCGACTGATCAGGCGATCGACTACGAGGTCACCATCCAGCTGCTCAACGTTCCACCCGAGACTCGCCCCGATTTCTCGTCGACGGCCAAGATCATCACGTCGACGCGCAACAACGTGCTCTCGATTCCGATCATCGCGTTGACGGTACGCGAGGACAGTGTGAAGCCGGATACAGCGCTCACGCTGGCCAAGAAGGCGCCCGCGAAGCAGGTCGGCAAGCGTGACGTCGAGGGCGTGTTCGTGGTGGGCGCGAACAACAAAGTCTCGTTCCGTCCCGTAAAGGTTGGTATCGCGGGTGAGAAGTACTTCGAGGTTCTGACCGGCCTCAAGGAAGGCGAACAGATCGTCGGTGGAACCTACCAGGCCATCCGCGAGCTCAAGGACGGCGCAACCGTGCGCGCTCAGAAGGAACAACCGAAGAAACCCGGCGAAGCCGCCAAATCATAATGCACACGGATGAAATCCCGCTCAGCACGACCGCTGAGCGGCAGGCGGTCGCCGCGGAAACCGGCGCCGCTCCTGAAAAGGATTGGGTAATCGTAACGCGTGGTCTGAAGCGCGACTACGACATGGGCGGCGAAGTGGTGCACGCGCTGCGCGGAGTCGACATCGCGATCCGCCGCAATGAGTACGTCGCGATCATGGGTCCCTCCGGCTCCGGCAAGTCGACGCTGATGAATCTGATCGGCTGCCTCGACACGCCGAACGCGGGCGAATACTGGCTGGCCGGCGAGCTCGTATCCGACAAGGATGAAGACGAGCTGGCGCGCGTAAGAAATCGTGAGATCGGATTCGTCTTCCAGACCTTCAACCTTCTCCCACGCGCCACGGCGCTGCACAACGTCGAGCTTCCGCTCGTCTATGCGGGCGTCGGCTCCGATGAGCGAAGAAAACGCGCTACCGAGGCGCTCGAGCGAGTTCAACAGGGTGACCGCATTCACCACCGGCCGAACGAGCTCTCGGGCGGACAGCGGCAGCGCGTCGCGATTGCCAGGGCGCTCGTCAACCAGCCGGCGATTCTGCTCGCAGACGAACCGACGGGAAACCTCGACTCGACGACATCCGAGGAAATCATGCGCGTCTTCGAGGGACTGGCCGAACAGGGACAGACAGTCATCATGGTGACGCACGAGCCGGACATCGCGGCGCACGCGCGTCGCGTGATTGTGCTGCGTGACGGACTCGTCTCCAGCGACGACAAGCGCGCGACGTTCATCAAGTCGGTCGGAATCGCACCACCGAATCTCTCGGCAGCACCGAAACCGTAAACTATGCCGTTCGTAGAAGCGGTCTGGCTCGCTCTGGCGCAGATCCGCGTACAGAAGCTGAAAAGCTTCTTCACGCTGCTGGGCGTCTGCATCGGCGTGATGTTCCTCATCGCAGTGATCTCCATCGTCCAGGGCATGAGCAGCTACATGGAGAACGACTTCGCGGCGAAGATGCTGGGCGTCAACACGTTCACGCTGCGTCGCTTCCCGTGGTTCGGCGATGGCGCCGGGAGCGAAGAGGAATGGCGAAGCTGGCTCAGAAGACCGCGCATCTATCACTCAGATCTGCCGCTCGTCGCCAGCGTCGTCCCGTCGGGATCGCGCTACGCGGTAGAGAGTCAGGAATACCTGCAGGCTCAGTCGCAATGGGCGCGGCCGAAGCAGGTCGAGGCACACGCCGTCGACGGTGATTACTTCACCATCAAGAAATACGACGTCCACTCCGGACGGTTGTTCACACCCCAGGAATCAGCTCTGGGCGCACCCGTAGTCGTTATCGGCGATGAAGTGGCGAAGTACTTCTTCCCCGACCTCGATCCCCTCGGGCGCCAGCTGCGCATCAAGGGAATGCCATACCAGGTGATCGGCGTGCTGGAGAAGCAGGGCTCGGTGTTCGGCTTGTCACTCGACCGGGTGGCGATTGCGCCTTACAATTCGCCGCTTCACCACTTCACCAATCCGCGCGGAGACGTGGACGGCATTATGGTCCAGACTCCATCGGCGCTCACCATGGATGATGCGATGGAGTCTGTGCGCGAGGTAATGCGCGGACGCCGGAAGCTGCGTCCCAGCGAGCCCGACAACTTCTTCATGGAAACGTCGGCCAGCGCGCTCGCATTCATGGACAAGCTCAAGAAAATCATGACGATGGCAGGTACGGCATTCCCCGCAATCGGATTGATAGTGGGCGGACTGGTGATCATGAATATCATGCTCGTCGCCGTGGCCGAGCGCACGCACGAGATCGGGATCAGGAAATCGCTGGGTGCCAGACGGCGCGACATCATGCGACAGTTCCTCGTCGAGGCCGCAACTCTGAGCACTCTCGGTGCGGTGATCGGGATCGTTCTCGGAATCGCCGCCGCCAAGGTCGTCGAATGGAAGACGCCACTTCCGGCGGCTGTTGCCCCCTGGTCGATTGTGGTGGCGACTTTGCTCGGGACGGTCGTCGGCATCATCTCCGGCGTTTATCCGGCTCGCAAAGCAGCATCGCTCGATCCGATCGAAGCCCTGAGGAAAGAGTAGCAATGAGGCTGGCCGACCGGATCTTCAGCGCGTTCGAAGGCGTGGGCATGGCCGTCGACTCTATCCGCTCGAACAAGGTGCGTGCTGCGCTCACCATCATGGGCGTCGCAATTGGGGTGTTCGTGGTAGTCGCGATGTCGTCGGTCGTGCGCGGAATCAACGAGAGCTTTGCACGCGACCTCGAGGCGGCGGGGCCGACCTCCTTCTACATGTATCGCCGGCCGATCAGCGGATTTCAGGCGTGCGACGGATCGGACGAGACGTGCCCCGAACGGCGCAATCCGGCGCTAACGATCGACGACGCGACGGCGATCGAGCGACTCCCGACCATCAAGGCCGTCACCGCGCATCTCGGCAGCGGTGCCAAGTTCACCTACAAGGACAAGCAGGTGAGCACCGGCATGGAGATCTACACGCCGAACTGGGTGGACGTGGATGGCGGTGACATTTACCCGGGCCGCAGCTTCACCTACGCCGAGAACATGACCGCTGCGCGCGTGATCATCGTGAACCAGAAGCTGGCAGAGCGGCTGTTCGGATCGTCCGATCCAATCGACAAGACGATTGGTGTGGACGGCGTCAACTATCAGGTGATAGGCGTCTACCACTACACTGCCAGCCCCATGGGGACGCCGACATCGGCCGGCGGGGGCGATCAGGCGAAGGCGATCGTGCCGTTCGAATCGGCGCGGCGCAGCCTCAACCCGTGGATGCGCGGTGTCGATCTGATCGTGAAGCCTGAACCGGGTGTGACGACGGCGGAAGCGACCGATGATGTCACGGCGCTGATGCGCGCGCGGCGGGGACTGCGCTCGACGCAGAAGAACAACTTCGAGATCGTGACCCAGGACCGGCTGATGGGCATCTACAATCAGCTGTTCGGCACTTTCTTCGTCGTCGGCCTGGCGCTGTCGTCGGTCGGATTGCTGGTCGGCGGCGTCGGCGTGGTGGCAATCATGATGATCAGCGTCACCGAGCGCACTCGCGAGATCGGCGTGCGCAAGGCACTCGGCGCCACGAAGAGCGCCATCCTGTGGCAGTTCCTGGTTGAGGCGGCGACGCTCACCAGCATTGGGGCGTCGATCGGGCTGGTGCTGGGAATCCTCGTCGCGCTGGGGATCAAGAACGCGTTCCCTGCCGTACCGGCTTCAACGCCCGTCTCCGCCGTGGTGGCCGCGCTGGCCACCAGTGCGTTCACGGGGATTCTGTTTGGATTGTTGCCCGCGGCGAGGGCGGCGAGGTTGGATCCGGTTGAGGCGCTCCGGTACGAATAACTGGCCACCGGTTCCGTAAGAATCAACGGCAACTGAACGGGTGCGAGCAGTGAGAAGCGCAGTTCACAGGTGCCAGCTCACTCCTGGCACCCGTTCAGTTTCAACCAAGTATTTGTGGCGCGCACCCGGTCAGTGTCCGAAATTAGAGCATGCGCTTCGGCGACGTAATCTCCACGGCCCTCCAGCAAATCCGCGTCAATAAGCTGCGGTCGTTCTTCACGCTGCTCGGAATCATCGTTTCGGTGGCTTTTCTCGTCGCCGTCGTGGCGATCATCTCGGGCATGAACGCTTACGTCAAGGAGAATCTCGCAAGCGCGCTCATCGGAGCGAATACGTTCCAGGTGCGCAGGACTCCGATTCGCATCGGATTGTTCGATGACGAAGAGTGGCGCAGGCTGCAAAGGAGACCTCGACTCACTGAGTCCGACGCCGAGGCGGTGACGGCAGCCGTGCCCGAGGCCGTCGCCGTGAGCATGCAGACCGGCTGGCCCGTTCCCATTGCGGATGTCGTCTGGAGAAACAGGACCCAGGCCGACGTGGCGATCTTCGGCATCACCGCACCGTACCAGGTCGTTCAGGATTACGTCTTTGCCAGCGGCCGCCCGATAAACGACGCGGACGTGCGCGATCACCACTCGGTCGCCGTGATCGGCGCCGATATCGCCGAGAAACTCTTCGAGAACGTGGATCCGGTGGGACAGGACATTCGCATCCTCGGGCAGCGATTCAGCGTCGTCGGAACGATCGCCAAGAAGGGTCGCGTGCTCGGACAGTCGTTCGATGGCTTCGTCCTGCTGCCGCTGCCGAATTTCGAGATGGTTTTCGGGAGGCGGAAGACAAACAACGTCTCGGTCAAGATGCCGACCGCCGATCTCGTCCCCAGCGGAATGCAGCGCGCCGACGAGGCGATGCGCGTCGCTCACCACCTTCGTCCGGGGGACGAGCCGGATTACTCCGTCGAGACCGCGGATGCACTCGTCGAATTCTGGAAAAACCTGACTCGGATCCTCTTCTCGGTTATTCCGGCTATCGTCGCCATCGGCGTCGTTGTCGGGGGCATCGTCATCATGAACATCATGCTGATGTCGGTGACTGAGCGGACCCACGAGATCGGTGTGCGCAAAGCCATGGGCGCCAAGCGCGGCGACATACAGCGCCAGTTCCTGGTCGAGGCGATCGTCCTGGCGACAATTGGCGGAATGTTCGGCGTCGTCGCGGGCTGGGGAATGGCGAGCCTGGTGAGCCTCGCTTCGCCGCTGCCGGCACGAGTGAGCCTGTGGTCGGTGATGCTCGCCGTCTCTCTGGGTGCGGGAGTTGGGGTGCTCTTTGGCGTTTATCCGGCGTCGCGAGCCGCGCAGCTCAATCCCATTGACGCGTTGCGTGCCGAATGATTGTCACCGAGCGAATCGCCAGCAACATCCAGATCGCGCTGGACACGCTGCGCGCCAACAAGCTGCGCTCGTCGCTCACCATACTCGGCGTGGTCATCGGAGTTTCCACGGTGATGACGATGGCCGCGATCGTCCAGGGCATCCAGGATCAGATTGTGCGCACCATCGAGATCGCCGGTCCGACAACGTTCTACGTCGTTAAAGTTTTCTCGCAGACGCCGGTGAATCCCGACCGCCTGCCGAAATGGATTCGAGTGCGGCCCGACCTGGTTCAGGAAGAGGCCGACCGCATCAAGCAGCTCCCTGAAGTCTCATACGCGGCGATCTGGGC
>JBKOVX010000180.1:0-6387 GCA_046724115.1 Gemmatimonadota bacterium
GCCAGAGCAGCGCCGCCACGACGGTTGGAATCGCCCACGGCACCAGCACCGCCGCGCGGACGAATCCGCGGCCGCGGAAAACCCGATTCATCGCCAGCGCCAGGAAGAGCCCGATCAATAGCTCCAGCGAGATCGACACCACGGTGAAAAACGCGGTGTGTCCGAGCGCGGCCCAGAAACGCGGGTCCTTGGCAATCTCCACGTAATTGGCGAGACCGATGAAGGGCTTGCCGAGCCACGGCATTCTGAGCTCGTGCAGGTGAAGTGATTCCCAGAACGTCCAGCCGAGCGGGAAAATCGCGACCAGCGCGATGACCGCCAGCGCTGGAGAAACCAGCGCCCAACCGAGCCTGGCCTCGGAGCCGAGTCGGGAGATCTTCCTCACGCCTTGCTCGCTCCCGCCATCAACTTGCGCATCCCCGTTCGTTCGATCAGCGCGTTGATCTTTGCCGCCGCGGCATCGAGCGCTTCCCTCGGCTCGGCCTGCCGCACCAGCGCGCGGTGCAATTCTATCTGCAAAATCTCCGATAGCTCGGTATAGATGGGTGTCACCGGACGCGGTGTCGCGCTTTCGATGGCGCGACGCGCATTCTCCGGGGGAATCCCGATCGCGCCCCTGAGCCGCGCATCGTCGTACAGAGCGAAACGCGTCGGATACTGGCCGACCGCCTGGGCACGCTCGAGCATCTGCTCCGGAGCGGTGAGATAGGCGATCAACTTGTACGCGGCATCGGGGAATTCGGTGTACGCATTGATCGCCAGTTGCGCGCCGCCGAGCGCGGCGGTGGAATGGCCACCTGGCGCGGAACCGGAAGCGGGCATCGGAGAGACGGCGAACCTGCCGGCGACCTTAGATTGCGCCGTGTCGCTCATTGCCCCGACGGCATAAGGCCAGTTTCGCATGAAGACAGCATTCCGATTTTGAAACGCAAACCGCGCTTCCTCCTCGTGCCAGGTCAGCACGTCGAGCGGGGCAACATGCCAGCGATACAGCTCGTCGCGCATGAACTCGAGAGCACGCACCGCCTCGGGCCGATTCACCACGACTTCGCCCTTGTCATCTATGATTCGTCCCCCAAAGGCGCCGAGGTATTCGACGAATCCGGTGATCAGTCCCTCGTAGCGCGCTCCCTGTGAGACGATGCCGTACCGCGGACCGCCGCGTCTGGACATCGTTGACTGTGCGTCGCTCACCATCTCTTCCAACGTGCGCGGCTCGCGCGCGACAAGATCCGTGCGACGATAAAGCAGTCCGACGTCGGCGAACCAGGGCAACGCGTAGAGTTTTCCCGCCCAGGTGTTGGCGGTGATCGTCGCCGGAAAGAATTCGGTTTTTGGGGGACCGTATTTATCGAGGGGTAAAACCCAACCGGCGGCGGCGAATTCGGGCGTCCACACAACATCGAGCTGAAGGATCGAGGGATTGCCGACGCGAGCGTTCAGCCATTGCACGTAGAGCTGGTGTCGTTGCGAGGCGTCGTCCGGAGTTCGCTGCAGCTCGACGCGGATCCCGGGATTGAGCTGCATGAATCGCTTGAGCTGCCTCGCAACGAGAGTTCCCTCCGCACCGAGGGCGGAGCCCGAGAATGTGAGAACGGTCTCCCGTTTCGATGATTGTCCGGAGCACGCCGTCAGAAATGCGGCGAGGAGTAGCAGCCCTCCGGGTGTCACCAGGCGTGCGCGCCGACGCGATTCAGCGATCCGCACGCGTTATGGCAGCGTCATTCGGGAGAGCACGAACTGAACAGCGAGATCGGTGACATTCCACAACTGGACGTCGGTGCTGGCCCCATATCGGATTGGTTTTAGCGTTCCGCCGCTGATCTCGTAGCTCCACAGCTCGTTGTGTTTCAATCCGGACGCCTCTACCCCACCATTCACTTTAGTCAGCGCGGAGCCGAGCTCCTGCTGGTAAGCGGTGAGGCCCGGAGTCGCGCCATTCTTCGCCTGAACGTCCTTCGCTCCGTTTATCTGATTGGCGAGACCCAGCAAAATGAGATTTACCTCTCGTCCCCACACCACCCGAGGTGAGTGATAGGTATCGGCGCGGAACGCCTCCCAGACGGCAGACGATGCGTATGCATCGTTGGCGACGACCGGGCCGAGTCGATCGATGAAAAGGCCGACCGGATAGGGGCGAGTCATCGCGCGCACGTCGCGTTGCACGGCGCCGATGGCGGCCGGCGTGACATCTCGCGCGTCGCGTAGCAACAACCATGTCGCCGGATCGGTGTTCGGAACCGGAATCGGCTTGCCGGCGGAATCGAGAGAGATCGCGACGAAACTCAACGGGGATTTGTCGGCCCCAGTGGCGGTCAGGATTCGTTGCCAGTAGGAGCGCTCGTCGGCGGGAAGCGACTGCAGCTTGGCGCTGACCCTGGCCTGAATCTCCTCCGGCGTCAAAGTTACGACGAAGTGCTGTCCGGCGCCCTTCCAGTTCTGAATTGCTTTGTCGAGGAAAGCCGGATCGAAGAGCAGATCTTTGAGCGGAGTGCTGGAAAGCGCTGGCGAATCCGAGACGAGCTGGTGCGGGTCGATGCCAATAGGGTGCAACGCCGCGAAAATCTGGGCCATCGATTCGAGGGCAGTCGGCGCCCAGATGGCGTTGATGTCCATCTCGAACCGACCGTTGGCGTAGCCGGCGTTGCTGTCGCGCCAGCTGATCGATCGCCAGTGCGTGGCATCCAGACGAGGAGATGCGATCAGATTCTGCACCACCGGCTCGCGCGCGTAGGGGGCCGCCAACTTCGCGACCAGCGCCAGCTCCTTGAGCAATTGTCCGATGCGCGGCCCTCGGCCATCGGATGTGTCCATGAGGAAGGCGCGCTTCCTCGAGGCCGGGACGCCGGAATTGGCGAGGTAGCGGGCGACGATGACGGGCAGCTGGAATTCGTCGTCGCGCATGTTGTAGTTCTCGCGCACCTTCTGCAGATCGGCGAGCAGCGCACGAGCGTTTCTGAGCGCGGTGTCAGCCGCCGCCCGATTGCGTTGTCTCAGGCGGAAGTAGTCCGACATGTGCGCGTTGTACTCCGCGGCGTTCTCACGAATGGCTTGACCGCCAAGGGCTTCCTCGTGACTGACGTCTCCTTCGGGGCCGAGCTTTCTCAGCGCGCTGGCGATGACGAACTCCGGCATGGCATCGGTCCACACGGGCTGCATCATCAGCGACGTCATCATCATGTCGCGGCCGAAGTAAGTGGCGTAATTCGGCAGCCCCGCCATCAGCTTTTCCTTCGAGCTGAGCAACTCCGTTCCACGGACATCGCGCTCGAGCAAACGATATCTCGTCACTTTGGCGGCGTCCGCCGCGTTTCGCGAAGCGGTTGCGCGCGCGCGATCGGCAGCGACACGCGAGTCGTTCAGGAAGCGGGGAACGCGGCGTTGAAAATCTGATCGCGCGTCAGCGGATTCAGCGATGGCCCGTCGGCCGTCACGCGAACGGTCAGACGAATCGGTTGGTTGGATGCCGCTGTCACTGTCACGATCGGGAGCGTGACCATCAATGAAGCGGTGCGTGCGTCCGGCACGATGTCGAGCTGAAGATTCGTCCTGGCATCGAAGCTCGTTTGAATCGCGCTCACGCCACGGGGACCCAGGCGGATTCCGGTCGTCAACAGGTCCGGCTCCAGCCGCGCTCGCAGGTCGGAGGTGAAACCGGTGCCGAGCATTCCGAGGTGCCGTTGCCTCTCCGCCGGATCGAGTCGATCGAGATTCGCGATCATCTCCTCTTCCTCGCGAATCCTGAATGTGGGCCAGTCGTAGGGGCCGAGTCCGCGAGCCGAGTAACCGAGATCGCGCTCGACCCGCATCGAGCCGAGCAGGATCCAGCCAATGACGACCTTCGGAGCGTTGACGACGAGCTGGTACTCGATGGTGCGCCGGGTGCCTGTCTGAGAGATGATCGCGTCCGCGGTTCCCCACTCGAGCCGGATCGGCTTCCCATTCGCGTCGCGCACGGTGAACCCGACGCTTTCATCGATGGCGTCGGCCAGCAGATTGACGACGCGTCCGCTGCGCGCATCGAGATAGATCTGGACGACGTTGCCCTTGGTGTCGCGGAAGAAGCGGGTCTGGTAGCCCTGATAAGCGGCGGGATCGTCGAGACCCTGCTCAGGAAAACCGAGGATGGGCTGGACGTGCGTTTGCGCTGCGGCGGTGGCAGCGGCGCCCAGCAAGAAACCGGAGAGGAGCGCGAGTGGCGTCTTCGGCATCGCCAATAATGTGGCACTCGAACCCCCCGGCGTCAGTAGGCGCCGCCTTGCGTTAGCCCCAAGGTGCGGTTTACGGTTCGCCGATGAACTCGCTCGACCTCGCACTCATCGGCAACGGCAGAATCGGGGCACTGATCGATTCGCAGGCCAGCGTCGTCTGGTGCTGTTTCCCGCGGTTTGATGGCGATCCCGTCTTCTGCACGCTCCTGATGGGAGAAAAGCCAACCAATGCGTGCGGCAGCTTCACGATCGAGCTCGAGGGCGCAGAGCGGGTTGAGCAGGAGTATCTGCCTGATACTCCAATTCTCGTTACGCGCTTGTACGACGACGGCGGCAATGCGCTGGAGATTACCGATTTCTGTCCGCGCTATGAGGAGGGGAACGACGTTTTTTGCCCGCCAGCGCTGGTTCGGCAACTGAGGCCGTTGGCGGGCCGCCCTTCGGTACGCGTGAGGATCAGTCCCGCTGCGAACTATGGCTGCACGCAGAGACACTCGTCACCTGACATTCATCGCATCGCCTACGCTGGCGAGCCCGCGCTTTCACTCGGCGCCAATGCCCCGGTTGAACCGATCATCGATGCGGTGCCGTTCTTCGTCCAGGACAAGATCACGCTCATATTCGGCGAGAAGGCGGCTGTCAGCGACCTGCTGGAGGAGACTGACGCGCTGGAGATGACGAGGAAGCACTGGAAGGTCTGGCGTCAGAATCTCCGGGCGCCAAATGATTGGACCGATGCCGTGACTCGCGCTGCAATTACCCTCGAGCTGAACGCCTACGAGCCAACCGGCGGGATCATTCCCGCGATGACGACATCGATCCCGGAAGCGCCGAGCACCGGGCGCAACTGGGACTATCGCTATTGCTGGCCGCGCGATGCGTACTTCACAGCCGCCGCTCTCTCGAGAGTCAGCCAATTTCGCTCCGCCCGCCGCTATCTCGATTTTCTCTTCCGCGTCGCTGAATCGAGCGATGATTCTCGGCTCATGCCGATTTATAACCTCGACGGCCGCGAGATCCCCGCCGAGCATTTCGCCGAGTGCCTGCCCGGGTATCGTGGGATGGGTCCGGTGCGCATCGGCAACAAGGCAAGCGAGCAGGCACAGCACGACCTTTACGGTGAGGCGTTGCTCACCGCCGATTGTCTATTTCCTGAACCCGGCAGACACGCGGGCTCTCGGTCAGACGCAATGGTCGACGAAAAGGTGCTGGTTCGACTCGAGGCACTAGGCAACCACGCCTGGGAACTATATGACAAGCCGGACGCAGGATTATGGGAGCTACGCGGCGTCGAGCGCGTTCACACGTTTTCCAGTCTCATGTGCTGGGTTGCCTGCGGCCGGCTCGCCAAATTCGCCGAGCGTATGGGGATGAAGGATCGCGCCGACGTCTGGTTTGGTCGGGCGGTAAAGATCCGTCAGGTGATATCGGAGCGGTCGTGGAATGCGAAGCTCAACGCGTTCACGGCGACGATGGACGGCGACTCACTCGACGCGAGCCTGCTCCTAATGCCACGCCTGGGATTTCTCTCTGCCGACGATCCACGTTTCGTGAGCACCGTCGAGGCGATCGAGGGCCAGCTCAAACACGGCGATTTTGTCTACCGTTACGTCGAGCGCGACGACTTCGGCTATCCGGAGAACGCGTTCCTCGTCTGCACCTTCTGGTACATCGAGGCATTGGCGGCCATGGGAGGGGCGCGACGCGAACAGGCGCGGGTGTTGTTCGAGAAAGTGCTATCCGCGCGCAATCGGCACGGTTTGCTGGCCGAGGATCTTGATCCGCGAACGCTCGAGCAGTGGGGGAATTTTCCGCAGACGTATTGTATGGCGGGGATTATCGTTGGCGGGATCGCGTTGGCTGAGAGCTAGGAAACGGCCACATACGACTCCCGGCTGGGGGCTTTGGGCGGAGCGGCTTGGGGCAGCATGCTTAAAGTCAAAAGCGTTTCGCTCTCGCACGAAGCCCCTGGCCGTTCCGCCCACCGCTCCTGGCCGGTAGTCGTATGTGCCGTTCCAGGCTCTATCTAAACACGATCCATAGCGCCCCAATTATCGCGACCAGCAGTACGGACAGCGCGATCTCGAGAGTCCGCTCCCTTGGCGCTACTTCTACAGCCGCCGAGGGCGCGACGGTCTGGACCGTCAGGTCTGCGACGTGCTCCGGAGTTGGAGGC
>JBKOVX010000296.1:0-3688 GCA_046724115.1 Gemmatimonadota bacterium
CCTTGTCGCCGCGCACCATTCCGAATTCCTCGCGCGCGATCCGCTCCTGCGTCGCGCTGTCACTCTTCACCAACTTCAGAAATCGACCGAGCGAATCGACCTGGCGCTGTAGCGAATCCACTTCGTGATTGAGTTTGCGCGTCTTCGACTGCAGAACGAACAGATCGCGGGTGCTATATTCACCGCCCTGCACCGCGAAAAACAGCGCCCCTAGAATCAGCACCCACCAGACGAACCGCTTCATCGCCTACAACAATCCGTAAATCGATCCGCCGGGATACTCGGCGACCGGACCGAGCTGCTCCTCGATGCGCAGAAGCTGGTTGTATTTGGCCACACGATCGGTACGGCTCGCCGATCCAGTCTTGATCTGGCCGGCACCGGTTGCAACCGCGAGATCAGCAATGAACGTGTCTTCGGTCTCGCCCGAGCGGTGCGAGATGATCGACTGGTACCCGTTGGCGCGAGCCATCTCGATCGACTCGAGTGTCTCCGTGAGCGTGCCGATCTGATTCAGCTTGATCAGGATCGCGTTCGCTACGTCGGACTCGATGCCGCGCGCCAGGCGTTCAGTGTTGGTGACGAACAAGTCGTCGCCTACGAGCTGCACCCTGTCACCGAGGGCTGCCGTGAGCTTTGCCCACCCATCCCAGTCGTCCTCAGCAAGTCCGTCCTCGATCGATACGATCGGATAATCGTCGAGCCATTTTCCGTACAGCTCGATCATTCCCGAGGCATCGCGGCTGCCCTGACCGCTCTTCTTGAAAGTATAGGTGCCGTTCTTGTAAAGCTCCGAAGCGGCGACGTCCAGCGCGAGCGCGATTTCCTTGCCCGGCGCGTAGCCCGCCGACTCGATCGCTTCGATGACGACCTTGAGCGCCTCTTCGTCGTTCTTGAGATCCGGGGCGAACCCGCCTTCGTCGCCGACGCCGGTGGAGAGTTTTCTCTTTACGAGGACCTTCTTCAACGCGTGAAAGACTTCGGTGCCCATCCGCAGTGCTTCGCGGAAACTGGTCGCGCCGACAGGGACGATCATGTATTCCTGGAAATCGACGGTATTGGTCGCGTGCGCTCCGCCGTTCAGGATGTTCATCATCGGCACGGGCATCGTGCGCGCCATCGGACCACCGAGGTAGCGATACAACGGTAGTCCAACGTCCATCGCCGCTGCTCGCGCGGTCGCCATCGAGACCGCGAGTATCGCGTTCGCGCCAAGCTTGCCTTTGTTGTCGGTGCCATCGAGCTCGATCATCGTCCGATCGATTGTTATTTGATCGGTGGCAGAAAGACCGTTTAGCGCGGGAGCAATCCGCTCTTCGACGCTCTGCACTGCCTGTTCGACACCCTTCCCCAGATACCTCTCGGCGTCTCCGTCGCGGAGCTCGAGGGCTTCATGCTCACCCGTGGATGCACCGCTCGGCACCGCCGCCCGCCCGAAAGCCCCGCTGTCGAGGGTGACATCTGCTTCGACGGTTGGATTGCCGCGACTGTCCAGAATCTCGCGCGCCTTGATCTCGATTATGCCTGACATTTGTGGTTTGAAGTTCCCGTTATCGTGTTTCGGTAGGCTGTGGGGTCGCCGATGGGATTTCGACCGATGAAGGAAGTCGTGAGACAGGAGTGGGAAGAGGCTCGACTCCGTAAAGCGCGCGCATGGCGTCGGCCATTCTCGTTCTCACTGTCTGCATCAGCGCCTCGCGGTGATCGTAATCGACACCGGTGGTGCTGACCGGCTCGAGCAAATGTACATCAATCGTCCCCGGATGAACCCAAAATGAGCCCTTCGGCATGATCTCGATTGTTCCGTGGACGATGATCGGGACAATCGGTACTCCGGCGGCTATGGCCAGTACGAAAGGACCTTTTTTGAACGGGCGTAGCGGGTACGCGCGGCCGCGAGTACCCTCGGGGAATACGACGACCGAGTTGCCGCTGCGGATTCTTTCAGCGGCCACATCATAGGCTCCGAATGCCGCCTTTCTGTTCTCCCGCTGGATTTCGATCATGCCCACCGCGCGCATGCCGTTGCCGAAAATCGGCACTTTGAAGAGCTCTGCTTTCGCGACGAATTTGTAGCGGGGGAGAATCTTGGCGAGCGCCGGGACGTCGAACCAGCTGACGTGATTCGACGCGAAAATGTGGGGCTCGTCCTTAAGCCCTTCCAGCCCGTGAACCCTCACTTTGACGCCGGCCGCCCAGAGCATCAGTGTGGACCACAGTCGCGGCACTTTGTCGAACAACCCACCCGGCTTGTCCTTCACGCCGAGCAGCGCGGCGATGATAACGGTCGAGCCGAGGATCGTCGTGGCGAAGAAAGCCGTCGTGTAAAGCAGAATCGTTCGAAAAAAAGATTTCATTTCTATCGAAAGTGGTCGTAGCCCGCAGGCGCAGCGATGCGCTCACCCCGAATGCGCAGCTCTACTCCTGGAGCACCGGCAACAACCCGGCCGATCTCGGTAAGCTCGAGCCCGAATTCCTCTACGAAACTGCGGACGTCGATATTCGGGGCCGTGACCACTATCTCGTACTCCTCACCCGAGCTTGCAGCGTCAACCGCAGAGACATCCTCAAAACGAGGAATGCGATCGGCATCGAGCTCGATTCTAACCTTGCTGGCGGCCGCGATGTGGGCGACGTCGGCCGCCAACCCATCAGAAATATCGATCGCCGATGACGCGCCGCGCGCGGCCAGTCCGATCGCCGCCTCGATCCGGGGAATCGGGTGCGCAAAACGAGCGCGGTCTCTCTCCGTGGGCTGCTTCCCCGCTTTCCAGTCACGAACGGCAGCAGCCGGTCCGCCGAGCACACCGGTAACGTACACGCGGTCTCCGACTTTGGCCCCAGCGCGACTGATCGGTCGCGTGACACCGCCAAGCGCCGTAATAGTGAGCGACAACACCTTTCCGGCTGAGAGGTCACCACCAACGATCGGGCACATCGACGCCAGCGCGCCTTCGCGTATCCCTGTCGCCAGCTCCCGCGCCTCGGCGCGGTCGCTCTCAGGCAATGTCAGAGCGATTACGACGCCGATCGGTCGCGCGCCCATTGCTGCCAGGTCGCTGAGCGAAGTCGCCGTCGCCCGGTAGCCGATCTCGAAGTGGTTGAGCCATTCGCGCTCGAAGTGAACGCCATCCACCGAGGTGTCGGTGGTGACGACTATTCGTTCTCCGGGCGGAACGTCGAGAACCGCGGCGTCGTCGCCGATCCGCTGCGCCGACTTCCCCCACTCGGAGAGCAGAGTGCGAACGAGATCGAACTCCTTGCCGGGTCCGAGGTCGATATTGCGACTGCTGCCTGGTTTTTCTGTCACCTTGAGACGGCGTGTAAAACAGTAAGGACTGGAGGTTCGGGCGACGGCTCCGGCTCATTCCAGGCGCGGGGGAGCGCGTAGATGACGTCCTCGAGCGTCGTGCCTCGAATGTAAGCACAGAACTCGGCGGCGCGACCATGCACCCACGCTCCACAACACGCCGCGGCGACGGCGTCTCCGGTCTGCGCTAGGAGGGTTCCGGCGATTCCGGAGAGCAAATCGCCGCTACCTCCAGTGCCCAACGCCGCGGTTCCGCGCGGGCTCACGAATCTCTCGCCAGTGGGTGTGAAGACCACGGTCGGCGAGCCTTTGAGCAGCACGATCGCGCCAAGCTCACGGGCAACGTCGACACCAATGTCACTGTCTCTTATACACATC
>JBKOVX010000285.1:0-6374 GCA_046724115.1 Gemmatimonadota bacterium
TGCCGAGCATTTCATCCTCAGCCGATGGCGAGCTGGGGGAGTCTATCGCCGCGATCGCCGCCTCGCGGGCGACGACTCGTTGGTGGCGACCGTGGTTCAGCGCGCGATTGCGGGTCGATCGAAGTAGATACGCGCGAAACGTTTGCTCGACTTGCAGGGTCTCCCGGCGCCGCCACAGCTCCAGCATCACCTCCTGGGCGACCTCCTCGGCGAGCGCGCGCTCGCGAACGACTGATTCAGCCATCCGCACCAGGTGTGCGTAATGGGAGCGGAATACCGTATCGAAAGCGCTCTCGTCTCCGGCACGGATGCGTTCCTGCAGCGTCCGCTCACTCGTGTCGTTCGTATCCAAGTAGGGTGGCGTTCAGGTGCGGTGTCTGTCTTATTAAATGAATATGTCGAATCCTGACGGGGGTTCCGCCAAGATCAGTCCGGACGACTGGGAGCGCATCGCGCGCTACGTCACCGGTGAAGCTGGTTCCGGCGAAGCCGAGACCACGAGACGGTGGGTGGAAGCTGATCCCCATCGTGTCGAGATCGTGCATCTGCTGGAATCCATCGTCAGGAACGTAAACGCCGAGGATTCTGCTGGGACACCTGTCGACGTCGAAGGTGCCCTGACCCGGGTGAAAGCGAGGTTCGGGGAGGCGAAGGTGATTCCGTTCGCTCCGCGCGAGGTCGAAGCAGCATCCGCGCATACCTATGTCGCGTTCCTCAGGGTCGCGGCCGCAGTCGTCATCATAGTGGGCGGTACCATGCTCTGGCAGAACCTGCGGCGATCGGAATACAACGCCAGCGGCCAGACATTCGCGACATCCGTCGGCGAGCGCAGGCAGGTCGTGCTCAAGGACGGCACCAAGGTGCTGCTCGGTCCAACGAGCAGACTCGTGGTCGCGCGCAGCGACAACGACGATCGGCGTCTGGTGTCGCTCGACGGCATCGCGTACTTCAGCGTAGTTCACGATCCCGCTCATCCATTTACGGTCAAGGCGGGGTCAATCAGCATTCAGGACGTCGGCACAGCCTTCGCGGTTGAAAGCGACGACAGCGCCGGTACCCGCGTAGCGGTCGATTCGGGCTCCGTGGCGATCGGAGCAGCGGACCAGAAGCATTCCGTTGGCGCGGTTCTCAACGCCCGTGATCGGGCCGTCGTAGATGCTCAAGGGGTCGTCGCGGTCGAGCGATCGGTCGTTACAGAAGACGATCTCGCCTGGATACAGGGGCGGCTTATTTTTCGCGATGCTCCCCTCGTCCTGGTTGGAGCAGAACTTTACCGGTGGTATGGAGTACGGTTACAGGTGGCGGATTCATCGCTGGCGAATCTTCACCTGACTGCATCTTTTTCCGGTGAGCCGGTTGATAGGGTTTTGAATGTTATTGCGCTTTCACTCGGTGCTCGCATCGAGCGGCAGGGAAACGTCGCCATTCTCTACCGGGCTTCTGCGTCTGGAAGTCGCCCGTAGAAGCAGCGCATCCCACTGGCGATCGCCGGCTGCACTTTCGATCGCCTTCTTCGCTTCGGCGCTCGTCTTTGCGCCAGTCGTAAGCGCGCAATCGTGCTCGACGTCGAACGCGTTCCTCGCGTCGCTGCCCGCCTGGACTGCACCGCTCGATAGAGTCGTCTCGCTCCACGCCCGCGACATCTCGCTGCGCGACGCGCTCGACCGTGTTTCGTCTGCGGCCCGAATCAGGCTCTCGTACACGTCGGAGGCGATTCCTCTCGACAGCAGGGTCTGCGCGGCGTTCGACACCATTCCGCTGGGCGAAGCGCTGGCGCTGCTGCTGCGCAACACGCCGGTACTGCCGATTTCGGCGGGCGGCGAGCACGTCGTCCTGATGCCGTCGCAGGCGCCGGGCACGGATCCGGTGGTGCCGCGAACCCTCGATCGAGTGGTCGTCACCGGAAGCACGATCGAAGCATCGGCGCGTCCGCTCACCGTTGCCATGAACGTGGTGAACGGCGCACAGCTCTCGCACTACGCCGAGGGGAATCTGGGGCAGGCCTTGAGTGATGTCGTGCCCGGGCTGTGGGTTTGGCAGGGCGCGCCGACATCATTGCTCGCTCACTACGGCAGCATTCGCGGCACCAGCTCGTTCGGCGCCAGCTATCCCAAGGTCTACGTCGACGGAATCGAGCTGGCCAACCCGCTGCTCGTCACCCAGTTCACGCCCGAGACGGTCGAAAGGATCGAGGTCATTCGCGGACCGCAGGGCGCCGCCCTCTACGGGACGGATGCGATAAGTGGTGTGATCAACATCGTCACGCGTCACGATGGCTCGAATGGCGGCCCGACCACGGTCGTGCGCTCAGCGGTCGGCGCGGCGTCGAGCGCGTACGTGCCGAGGTCGGCGATCACCCAGGATCACGCGGTGACGATACGCGAAGGCTCGAACGCCCAGTCTGGGAGCGCGAGCTTCACATCGGGTGGGGTCGGCGAATACCTGCCCGGCGCGTTCGCGCGGCACACGACCGGCAGCGCCGGTTTTCGAATTGTCCGCTCAAAGCTTATCGCGACGGCGACGGGAAGAATCTTCGCCAGCGAGTCGGCGGACCCGATGAGTCCGTTGTTCCGCGACTCGGTGAGTGCGACGCGCGCGGGACTGGTAATACCTCAGTCAGTACAGGAGTACACGCTCGGCGGAAGCGCCACGGTCGTGCAGAGCGATCGCTGGACCCACTCGATCGTCGCGGGGTTCGACGGCAGCAGGCTCACCAATCTTGCCGATTACCACACACCGCTGCCATCAGCGGCCGCGCCTGACCTCGGCAGCGCTGGGGGTAATGCAAATCTCGGATCGATTCGAGTGAGCAGCGTCGGCAAGCTGGGAGATCCGGACAACCTTGCCACGACTCTGACGTTCGCTGCGGAAAACTCGATGCTCGATTTCAGGCCGGCTCGCGACACGACGACTCCAGCGGCGACGACGCCGTTGTTGTCTTCTATTCGTCGGTGGACGACGGCAGGTGTCGCGCAGGCGAACCTTGGCTGGAGAGACGCCGCGTATCTCACTACCGGACTCCGAGTCGAGCGCAACCAATCACTCAGCGACGCGAACGTGTCTGTGCTGCCAATGCTTGGAGTCGCCGGCCTGCGTGACATCGGCCCGGTGACGGTGAAACTGCGCTCGGCGTATGGTCGTGGAATTCGCGCGGCGACGACGCCCATTCGCGAGACGGCGTGGTTCGACCCGCGCCGGGATGAGCAGCTCATGGACCTGTCCCCAGAGCAGCAATCCGGAATCGAGGCCGGCATGGATCTCTTCGTCGGCAAGACGTTCGGCCTGCAGGTCACACGCTTCGACCAGCTCGCGTCGGGACTGATTCAACGCGTTGCCTACGTCATCGCTGATCAACACCAACAGGCTCCGCCGGGCGAATGGTACTCTCCACCATCCCAGCCTTATTCGCCAGAGGATCGGCACATCGCCTACTTGCTGCAGAACGTCGGTCAAATCACCAATCGTGGCTGGGAATTGAAGAGCGATCTGAATCTGGGATCGCTGGCGCTCAGCGGAACGTTCTCGACGGTGGACAGCCGGGTGAAGCAAGTCGCCAGGAATTACATCGGCGATCTCCAGGTGGGAGACAGAATGTTGGAGGTTCCATCGAAGACCGGCAGTTTCTCGGCGGCGTGGACGAGCGGGGGCTGGACGAGCTTTGTCGTCGCCTCGCGGTCGTGGGACTGGATCGACTACGATCGCGTCGCGCTCGCGGGCGCTTTCTCGAACTCGACCCAGGCCGACGCGCAGCTGGTTGGACAGCAGCTGCGCAATTATTGGCTGCGGTACAGCGGCGTCACCCGCCTTCGCGCCTCTCTCGGGCGGACTTTGTTCCGCGGGGTTTCCTTTACGCTGAGCGGCGACAATCTGCTGAACAGGCAGCACGGAGAGCCGGATAACATCACGGTCGTTCCCGGGCGCACGTTGAGTTTTGGGCTGCGGGCGATCATGTAAGTCGGTTTAGTGCTCGGCGAGTGTTAGGATCGCGACGATCGCTAGCAGAAAGTACGGCACCAGGGCAGCTGCGCCCGCGTAGTCTTTTGAGACTCTTTGGCCGAAGAAGAGAGCGATCAGATTTGTTGCGGCGATGAGCGCGCCGTAGAAGGCTACAGTGGGGTTGTGGGTCAGCAGAAGCAGCAAGCACCCGATCCCGCTCAGTAGCCCGGCCGTCACCTCCAGGATCGTTACCACCAGGAACATCGGGCCCACCGTTCCAGCCAGCGGGCTGTTCGCGAAATGTTCGTCGAGGTAGGCGCGGTTGCCTTTCCGATCGATCACCTTGTCCAAGCCCGATTGCAGGAAGAGGACGGCGAGAATCGCCGAGACGAGAACTTGCAGGATGTACAACGTCCATTCGGGCGAGCGCAGGTCGGGCATGCTGTTATTGTAGCATGAGCCGGCGTAGGCTGTCCACTTTACCAAACCCGGATACTCAGATCACATGCACAGAATCGTCTCGAGCCTATGCGTGGTTGGAGTCCTGTGCGCTTGTCGCGTTGGGACAACGGCGACGCCACGCGCTGAAATCGATGGGTCGCGTCAGCTCGTCGTCGTCGTCACTCCAGGCTGGACTTCGACGACCGGGACGATGGCGCGCTTCGAACGCTCGGCACACGGGTCAGCCTGGAATCGCATCGACTCACCGATTCCGATTGTGGTCGGCCGCACCGGACTGGCATGGGGTATTGGCTTCGACGATGCGGCTACCGACGGTCCGCACAAGCACGAGGGCGACGGAAAGGCGCCGGCCGGCATATTTCCACTCGACACTGCATTCGGATTCGCGCGGCCGGATTCGATGCGAAACGTGCGGCTGCCTTACGTCGAGCTGCTACCGACAACGGACTGCGTCGACGACGTCGCATCCGATCATTACAACACAGTCGTCGACAAATCGAGAGTCCCGCGCGTCGACTGGAACAGCGCCGAGCACATGCGCGAGGTGGGGCAATACGAGATCGGCGTGATAGTGTCCTACAACGCGTCGCCGCCGGTCAAAGGACGGGGTTCCTGCATCTTTCTGCACATCTGGAACGGGCCGGACTCCCATACCGCCGGCTGCACCGCGCTCGATGAAACAAAATTGCGCGATGTGATGCAGTGGCTTGATCCGGCAAAACGGCCACTGTTGGTCCAATTCACGTCCGACGCGTACACCCAACTGCAAACCCGGTACGGCCTGCCGCCGCTCGAGTCTACCGCATCTCGTGGATCATGACTCCACGATGCGCTAGCTCACGGATGTACTTCTCCGCTGGAATCGCTTCGTCCGGCGTGAAGACTCCGGACTTGCCTATCTCTCCCTTCACCTGCATCTGCCCGGTAATCGAGAGCGAGTAGCCGGTTGAGCGCTCCATTGCGCTGATGCCGTTGTCCTCGTCGTAGTAGTCGACCATCTCCCAGCCGACGCGTTTGGCTTTGCCGCCCTTCTTTCCCTCGGCGTAGACTCGGAGCGCGACGAGATCATGGCCGTTCGCCTTGGTAAGGCGGGGGCCCATCGCTGCGACGACAAGATCGCGCGGCACTACTTTCACTCCCTTCACATCGACCGCCTTGAGCTCGAGCAGTCCGAGCTCGCGGATTGCTTCCATGATGCGCGCGTGGCCGGGGTAGCGGAGCGTCTTGTACTCCATCGTCGGAATCTTTCCTTCGTAGCGGAATGCCATCGTGGAAAGACCGCCGGCGGTGTGAAATCCCTCGAGCTCACCCAGGGATCCGCCGAAGTAGACCGGCTCGATCTCGGACAGCGCTTTCACCCGGGTGCGCTTCCCCTTTCTCAGTACCCACGACAGCGTCGTGTAGTAATCGAGGACGCCCTCGAGCGAGTAGACGATCTGGTAATTCAGCGGCGGCTCGGGATGCTGCGGCAGTCCACCGACGAAGATTCGCACCGAATCGACCGTGTCGAGCTGCTTGATGGCGTGCTCGGCGAGGATGTTCACCATGCCCGGCGCGAGCCCGCAATCGGGAATGACGGTGATGCCCTTTTTCTTCGCTTCCTCGTCGAGAGTCTTCTGCTGGAAGACGATCTCGGTGTTGCCGCCGAGGTCGGAAAAGTGAACGCCCGCTTCAACAGCGAGCGTCGCCAGATCGAAATTGAGGTAGTAAGGAATCGCGCTCATCACCGCGTCGGTCTCGCGCATCAGCGCCAGCACCGCTTCCTTGTCGCGGACATCGAGCGGGGTGAAAATGAGCCGCTCGCCCGAATAGGGCGCGAGAAAATGCGGCAAATGCCCGGTATGCAGATCGGCCAGGCGGACTTCCTTCACTTCCGGATTTTGGAGCAGATCATATGCACACGCGGAACCTTGAAGGCCCGCGCCAAGAACTAACATTCGCATTACGTGTGGATCTCCAGGGGTTTGAGCTGGACT
>JBKOVX010000244.1:0-4286 GCA_046724115.1 Gemmatimonadota bacterium
CCGCGTTCATCTACTCCGTCGTCGCGACGATTGCGCCGCACCTTTTTGCGCGAAATGGGATGGCCCCCGATGTCTATTACGAGGCGGTGATCTTCATCATCGGTCTCGTCCTCGCCGGGCGGGCCATCGAGGCGCGCGCGCGCAGCAAAACCTCCGAGGCGCTGCGAAAGCTTGCTTCACTACTGCCGTCGACCGCGAGAGTCGAAGAAGGCGGCGTGTTCGTGGACAAACCGCTCGGACAGGTATGCTCCGGCGAGACGGTGCTGGTGAGACCTGGCGAGCGCATCCCGGTAGACGGAAACGTGATTGACGGTGCGAGTGAGGTCGATGAATCGATGCTCACCGGTGAGCCGTTGCCGGTGGCGAAGGGTGTGGGTGATTCCGTTGTCGGCGGAACGCTCAATACGACCGGCTCGTTCCGCTACCGCGCGACGAGTGTCGGCGCGGACAGCGTCCTGGCGCGCATCGTCAAGTTGATGCGCGATGCGCAGGCGTCGCGCGCACCGATTCAGCGTCTGGCAGACAAAGTGAGTGCCGTTTTCGTCCCGACCGTACTCGCCATCGCGATCGTGACGTTCCTAGTCTGGTACTTCGTAGCTGACACGGCGGCGCTGCCACGCGCAATCGCCGCGGCGGTCTCGGTCCTGATAATCGCCTGTCCGTGCGCGATGGGACTCGCCGTTCCGACGGCGGTGATGGTGGCGACGGGGCGAGGCGCCGAGCTGGGTCTGCTTATCAAAGGCGGTGAGATACTGCAGCGCGCCGGAGATGTCGACACCGTCGTACTGGACAAAACCGGAACCGTCACCGAGGGCACACCCACGGTGGAACGCGTCGTCGCCTTCGGATCGGGTGGCGAGGACGAAGTGCTGGGAATCGCCGCCTCGCTCGAGCGGCACTCGGAGCATCCTGTCGCGACTGCGATAGTTCGCGCCGCTGGTGCGCGGAGCGTTCGTTTCGATCAGATCGAGGGATTCCAGTCGCATACCGGTAGCGGCGTCACCGGCAAGGTCGCCGGCCGCGGAGCTGCCGTTGGCAACGCGCACCTAATGCACAACCTTGGAATTGCGTTGCGGCAAGGTATGGAAGCGACCACCAGCAGTGGGGAAGCAAGCGAGCTGTTCGTTGCCCTCGATGGGAGCGTCATCGGCAAGATCGTCGTCTCCGATGCGGTGAGATCTTCCTCGCGCGAAGCGGTCGACAAGCTCCGGCAGCTCGGTGTCGACGTCCTGCTCGTCACCGGCGACAGGAAGTCCGCCGCCGACTCCGTCGCGCGAACGACTGGAATCAAGAAAGTCGTTGCCGAAGTCCGGCCCGAGGAAAAGGTGAACGAGATTCGTGCGCTGCAACGCTCGGGGAAGGTCGTGGCGATGGTTGGCGATGGAATCAACGACGCGCCGGCGCTGGCGCAGGCGGATGTCGGTGTCTCGATGCCGAAAGGTACGGACATCGCTATCGAAGCCAGCGACATCGCCTTGATGCGAAGCGATCTCCGCGGCGTTCCGACGGCCATCTCGCTCTCCCGGCGAACGATGGCAACCATGAAACAGAATCTGTTTTGGGCGTTCGTCTACAACGTCGTCGGCATCCCCATCGCAGCGGGAGCGCTTTTCCCGATCACCGGTCTGATGCTCAGTCCGATCATCGCCAGCGCCGCGATGGCGCTCAGCTCGGTCAGTGTGGTGACGAACAGTCTGCGATTGCGGCGTGTGAGCCTGGTTTGATGCGCGAGGATTTGAAATGACGACAAGAACGAAGAGCAACCAACATCTTCCACTCGCCGCTGTCGAGTGCGGTTGTGCGGTGCGTGATGCGTCCGCCGGCTCGCGCAAAGCAGTAGCAGTGGACCCCGAGGTCAAATCGCGCAACATCAAACGCCTGCGCCGGATCGAGGGTCAGGTCCGCGGGCTCCAGAAAATGGTCGACGAGGATCGCTACTGCGCCGACATCCTGACCCAGATCTCATCGGTCCAGGAGGCGCTGCGCGGGGTCGGTCGCGAGCTGATGCGGAATCACCTCAAGCACTGCGCGACGGGGGCGATTCGATCCGGGGGAGAGGAGGCGGATCGGATGTACGATGAGCTGGTTGAGCTCATGTACACTCATAATCGTTAACCACCCGCCCGACAATTTCAAAAGCAACAGAACGGGTGCAAGCAGTGAGAAGCATAGGTGTCAGATGTGAGCTCACTACGCCGTGACGTACCACCGTGGCGTGAGATTCACCGCAAGTGCTCCGAATGCCATTGGAGATGTCCCGACGTCGTGAACTGGAGACTCAGATCTCTGCTTCACGCTGCTCGCACCCCGTCTGTTGCAGTTAACCCCTCTGAATCGGCCTGAAACCCGATTCACCTTGCGCCCGTATTGTACCAATGTGATAGTACAAGCAGACAATGCCTACCTTCGAGGTCGATTCCAGGAGCCCGACTCCGATCTACGCTCAGCTCGACCGGTCGATTCGGGCGGCGATCGCGACGGGCGCGCTACAGTCGGGGATGCAGCTGCCGACGGTGCGACAACTCGCCGTCGAGCTGTCGATCAACGCCAACACGGTCGCCAGGGTCTACGCCCAGCTCGAACGGGATGGAATTCTGGAAACCAGACGCGGAGTGGGCACTTTCGTTCGCGAGGTTCCGACGCCCCAGGCGGCGCGGACGCAGCGAGAGCGGGAGCTGCGCGAGCTCATTAAGCGCTTCATTGGGGATGCAGCAATGTTGGGATTCACTTTACCCGAGCTACTGATTCAGCTCAGAAACGAGGAGAAGAAATAAATGCCAGGCATGGACGAAGTTCTCGCAGCACGCCGCGCCGCGCGGGCTTCGCGGTCGCAAGGGCGTCTCAATGTCGTTGCTGTTTTCATTCTGCTCGCCTCGGTGCTCATTGGGGTTGCGATGACCGCCGGCTCGCAGAATCCGGGTTGGCTGGCGATTTGGGTGCTGGTCGGATTCATCTTCGCGCAGTCCCCGAAAATCGCCAAGCAGTGGGAGCGCGCTATCGTACTGCGCCTCGGGAAGTATACGGGTATGAAGGGCCCGGGCCTCTTCTGGATTACACCTTTCATCGAGACGGTGTCGATCTACATCGATCAACGTGTAGTAACGACGAGCTTTGCAGCGGAAGAGACCCTGACGTCGGACACGGTGCCCGTAAATGTGGACGCCGTTCTCTTCTGGATGGTGCACGATTCCGAGAAGGCCGCACTCGAAGTCCAGGACTACACACAGGCCGTCAGCTGGGCGGCGCAAACGGGACTCCGTGACATCATCGGCAGGACCTCACTGAGCGAGCTGCTGCGCGGGCGCGAGCGCATCGAATCAGAGCTCCAGAATCTCATCGATCAGAGATCGAACCCATGGGGTGTGACGGTCCAGTCAGTCGAGATGCGCGACATCGTCATTCCGACATCGCTCCAGGACGCAATGTCCCGCGAAGCGCAGGCCTCCCGCGAAAAATCCGCGCGCATCATCCTTGGCCAGGCCGAGGTCGAGATCGCCCACCTCTTCTTCGAGGCGGCCAAGTCGTACCAGAACAATCCGACCGCGCTCCACCTGCGGGCGATGAACATTCTGTACGAAGGCCTGAAGGAGAAGGGCGCCCTCATGCTGGTGCCGAGCACCGCGGTCGAATCAATGGGACTCGGCGGTCTGATGGGAGCGGCTGCGTTGAGACAGCAGACGCTCAGCGAGGGTGACTCCAAGGCAGGACCGCCCGCTATCTGAAAAGCGACTGAAGACTACCAGCCAGGAGCGATGGGCGGAGCGGCTGGGCGCTCCGAGCGTTGAACTCCCCAAAAAAGGCGCGCCATTCGTGGCGCTCCTTTTTTTTGCCGCTACTTGCCGACGGCTTGAGGAGATAACTGCGGCGATCCGATCATCGGCGCCGGCTGTCCTTCGGCGAGAAGCTTGGTGACGAAGCGCTGACCCTCTGATATCCGCTCGATCTCGATAGCGATCGCATCGACCGAAGCCTCGAGGCGCTCCAGTCTCTGCGCGGTCTCGGTGAGAACCGCGGGTGGCACGCCCTGCTTGGCGGACCTTTTCCAGATCGCGCGGGAGATCCCCGTCGCCAGTGGGAAAAGAACGAAGATGATCGACAGGACGGAGAGCGCCATCACCTGCCTGGAGCTCATTCCTCCATAGAAGACGGGTTGGCCCGTCGTTCCGATGAATCCCGCGGATGCGCTCGAGAGCTGCTGGCCGGTCGTCGCAATATCCGACTCGAGCTGCAGCTGCCGCGCATCGAGCAGAGAGAGCCGGGATTCCAATCCTTTGACGGCGGTAGGG
>JBKOVX010000054.1:0-4172 GCA_046724115.1 Gemmatimonadota bacterium
ACCTCGGGCAGCCGGCCAGCTCGGAAGTTCGTGACGTGTTTGCCGTCCGTCTCGAACACCAGCGCCTTGCCTGCGCTGGCGCTGTCCCCTAACACCGTCATGTAATGGCCGTCGGTGATGTACTTGTGCGGCTCGACCGTCAGGTCCTCGCCATAGACGGTTTTAACCTTGTCTTCGCTGTCGCCGATTTTTATCCCGTCTTCGGTTGTAACCGACCCGGTGTCGACATCGATGCGCGCGATCTTGCCGCGCACGATCATCACGCCGACGTCCGGAAGGCCCGAGCCGACAGCGGGATAAACGAAATCGCAGCGTGGATTCATGGTCGGATTCTCGTTGAGCAGCCCCATGTTGACCGCATCGTCGAGGTTCATTCCGATCTGAATCTGGCCGAGTCCGTCTTCGCTGAGTGCAATGTCGCTGATTGTGTCGTGAGCGGCCCCGTTGGGCGGGTTCGGGCCTTTCACGGCCGTCTGCTCCCCTTTATTGCACGCGGCCATCAGCGCCACTATCAGCATCGTGACCGCGAATGAAGCTGAGATTGACCGCTGGCTGTTCATTATCGTCCTCCGCTCCTGCGCCTTTGCTGGAGCGCCGAATGATTATTACGTACCGACCTGATAAAACCGCTCCTGGTAGCGCGCGATCGACTCGTTGATCACACGAGCCGCCACTTCGCTCTTCCCCCAACCGACGATTTCGACCCGCTTGCCTTCGAGGTCCTTGTAGATATGGAAGAAGTGCTCCACTTCCTTCAAATAATGCTGTGAAAGGTCGGCGATGTCGAAATACTCGTGGTAGTACGGATCGTGGCACGGCACAGCCAGGATCTTGTCGTCGGGCTCGCCGCGATCGCGCATCTTGAGCACGCCAAGCGGGCGGCAGTCGATCTGGCATCCCGGGAACGTCGGCTCGGTGATGTGAACTAGCACATCGAGTGGGTCACCGTCGTCGTGCAGCGTACGCGGGATGAAGCCGTAATCGCCGGGATAATGAACGGCTGAATAGAGGACGCGATCGAGTCGTATCATCCCGCTCGTCTTGTCCAGCTCGTATTTGTTGCGACTCCCCGCCGGGATCTCGATAACTGCAGTGACATTGTCGGGCGGATGAATGCCGGGGGGCAGCTCGTGCCAGAGGTTGATCACGCAGTAACCCGCTGCATCGTGCCCTTGTAGCTCATTGGATCTTCTTCCACCCCAAAATTGTTCGCGGCGAGCTCGCCGACACGCTGCATCTGGGCAGCCGACAGGTCCGGTTTCTCCGAGGCGGTCCCGAACTCCTCCAGCTGCTCCAGATCGTAGATGTTGGGCAGCGTCGTCACGACGGTCGGTTCGGCGAGCAGCCATTTCAGGGCTGCCTGGCCGAGCGTCATTTGCGTGGTGAGGAAATCGAGTGTGCGAATCTTTCTGAGGCCGTTGGTGAGCCAGGAGCGCGGGCGATGCCGGCGATGATCGTTCGCCGGGAAGACGGTATCCTCGGTGTACTTGCCCTCGAGCATCCCCGATGCATGCGTGACTCGAATATTGAAGCAGCAATCGGGCGCGGTTTCCTTCGCCGCCTCGATCATCGCCGTTCCCGGATGCTGCTCGAGGATGTTCCAGATCATCTGGATGGTGCCGATGTCGCTCTCTCGCTCACATAGCTCCACCGCCTCGTAAAGCCAGCCGATGGCGGGCCCGAACGCAGCACCCCACACGCGTATCAAACCCTCTTCTTTCATCTCACGCAGCGTCTGCCAGATAGATGCATCCCGCACGTGCTCCATCTTGATGTTGTGGAGCTGTAACACGTCTATGCGATCTGTCTCCAGTCGCTCGAGGCACTTGTCGAGCGCGAAGCGCATGTAATCGGCGTCAAACTTCTGCGGGAGCTCGTTCTGGCCGCGTCTGGCTGACTGTGCCGCGGGGTCGTAGATGTCGTATCCGATTTTGGTGGAATAGACGATCTCATCCCGCCTGTCGCGAAATGCCTCGGCAAGCTGACGCTCACCGCGACCATTGCCGTAGGTGTCGGCAGTATCGAAAAAGTTGATTCCGTACTTCGCGTTGGCGACGCGAAGCATTTCGATCGCTTCTTCGTCGGTCTTTTCTCCCCACCAGCCGGTGGAGAGAGTCCAGGTGCCGAAGCCGATTTCACTTGCCCGGATTTCGGTGCCGGGAAACTGCCGATATCGCATCAGGGGTCGGTGATGGTGAAGTGTAAAAGTTAATGGGGGAAGGAGGGGGGCGCGGGCAACCGAACGTGGAAGCAGGGAGCTGGGAGCGGGGAGCTGGCAGCCCTCAAGGCGGGCCGTTGATCCTGCCGCTCAACACCATCCACAAAGTGGTGACCAGCTACGACCGCCTTGATTGCTCCCGCCTTGATTGCTCCCGGCTTGACGGCTGCCAGCTAAATCCGTGAAGCTGCCTCCGTCGCGAAGTACGTGACGATGAAATCCGCGCCGGCGCGACGGATGCCGAGCAGCGACTCCATCATCACGCGATCCCTGTCGATCCAGCCGCGATCGGAGGCGGCGCAGATCATCGCGTACTCTCCGCTCACCTGATATGCCGCGACGGGATAGCCCGTCTGCGCTTTTACTCGCGAGACGATGTCGAGATATGGACCGGCGGGCTTCACCATGACTGCGTCGGCGCCTTCCTCGATGTCGGCAAGCACCTCACGCATCGCTTCTTCGGCGTTGCCGGGATCCATCTGATAACCGCGACGATCCCCGCTCTGCGGAGCGGACTCCGCCGCTTCGCGAAACGGACCATAGTAGGCCGAGGCGTACTTGGCGGCGTAGCTGAGGATGGAGACGTCCGAGAAATCGTTTTGATCCAGTGCCGACCTGATCGCCTGCACCCGCCCATCCATCATGTCACTCGGCGCAACGATGTCGGCGCCGGCGCCAGCATGGGAGAGCGCGGCGCGTGAGAGCAGCTCAAGCGTCGCGTCGTTGTCGACCTGGCCGTCCCTGAGCACGCCGCAGTGGCCGTGACTTGTGTACTCGCACATGCAGACGTCGGTGATCACGACGAGATCGGGAATCTCCTTCTTGAGCGCAGCCACTCCGACCTGGACCGCGCCTTTCTCGTCCCACGCCGAGGATCCGGTTTCGTCTTTCGTCTCGGGAACGCCGAAGAGAATTATCCCGCCGACTTTCGCCTTGGCGGCCGCCTCGGCGTCGCGCAGCATTTCGTCGACCGATGTCTGGTTCACGCCGGGCATCGAGCCGACCGGTCGACGAATCTTCCTGCCGTCGCGCACGAAGACGGGCAGCACGAGCTGCGACGGCGCGAGGTGGGTCTCGCGGACGAGGTTGCGGAGCGCGGCGGTGCGGCGAAGACGGCGCGGCCGATAGCTTGGGAAGCTGGACATCTACTCTGGTTGTGGAGCGGGGATCTTTGAAATCTGCCGAAGCTCGACGAGCAGGCTCGCACCGCCGCGCGACCGAATCTCGGCGGCGAGGGCTTCGCCTGTAGATTCCGGCGACTGTGGATCGAGCCGACGAGAGCCACGCACGATGTGCCGCCCGGTCAAGTCGGCGAGCATACCATATAATGTAGGCGTGCCGCTGATGTCGCTGACGAGCGCGCCGATCGGCACCTGGCAGCCGCCCTCGAGCGCGGCCAGAAAAGCGCGCTCGGCGCGGGTAGCGATCGTGGTCGGCGCGTGATCGAGCGGCAGCAGCAGGTCCCGCATGCGTGCGTCGTCGATACGCACCTGGATGGCGATCGCACCCTGACCCGCTGCCGGCAGCCAGTCCGGCGGGTCGAGGAACATGGTGATGCGACGCTCGACCTGGAGACGGATCAGCCCGGCCGCGGCGAGGACGGCGGCGTGCACGCTCCCTTTCTCCACTTTGCTCAAGCGCGTCGGAACGTTGCCGCGGAGCTCGACGACTTCGAGGTCTGGTCGGCGAGCGAGCAACTGCGCGCGTCGGCGCAGGCTCGACGTTCCGACACGTGACCCCGCCGGCAGCTCGTCGTGACTCTCGGCGCCGGTCTGCCGATTGACGACGAGAACATCGCGAGGATCCTCGCGCTCCAGCTGCGCGATGATCTCCAGTCCGTCGGGCGATTCTGATGGTAGGTCTTTCAGGGAATGCACCGCGCAGTCGATCTTGCTTTTCGCCAGCGCTACTTCCAACTCGCGAGTGAACAGTCCCTTGGCGCCAATCTCGGTGA
>JBKOVX010000124.1:0-3179 GCA_046724115.1 Gemmatimonadota bacterium
ATCTGCAGCTGCTCGATCGCCTCGGCGTTTTTCCCGGCTTTGGCCAGCTGGTCAGCCAGCATCAGCCGAATGTCGTCCTGTCCCGGACACAAATCGGCGAATTCCTGGAGCGCCCTGAATGCGTCGGTGTCCTTGCCGGCGCGGTGCATCCGATCCGCGTACTCGAGGAAATTCTTCTTGGCGTCGCTGTTGAAGCCCTTCTTGGCGGAGATCTTACCGAGTTTGTAGTAGATCTGGTGGCGCGATGGCGCGTGGCGGAGAATCTTGTTGCAGAGCGCGATGGCGTTGTTGAGGTAACCGCCGTCGGTGTAGAGGTCGACTGCCTGCTCGTAGTAGTTGACGGCCTGGTCGGTCTTGTTCAGGCGCAAATAGAGGTCGCCAACGCGGTTATAAACCGTGACGTCGCGATCCTCCTGACCTTCTGTCTGTCCGATGATCTGGAGATAGACCTCGAGCGCCTTGTCGAACTGCTTCTTCTGCTCGAATTCGGCAGCCTTTTTTTTCAGCTTCTCGACGTTGGACATGTAGGGCGGCCGGGCAATTGAATTACCCGGTAGGCACTACCTCCGGGGGACGAGGGTTCAACTTACCTACGTTTTCATAGGGGTGACAAGGCGCGCCAGCCTTCCACGACCCGACACAAAGACGTGCGCCGTACCAGTATGGCAACTCCCGTACGTCCCCTATGGCAAACAGCGACAAATCAGCCGCAAAACCGGGCGCAATCTGCCCAATTTCTCCCGCAAGACCGAGGGCAGCAGCACCGTTCACCGTCGCGGCATTGAGCGCCTCCGCGAGGCTCATCCGTAGCTGACTCACGCCCAGCGTCAGCATCAACGGAAAATTAACCGTTGGCGACGTCCCCGGATTGAAGTCGGTCGCGAGGGCAACGGCGGCGCCTGCGTCGATCAAAGCGCGGGCCGGCGCCTGTTTCGCCTTGCCGAGGAAGAGCATGGTGCCTGGGAGCAGCGTGGCGACGGTGTCTGATCGGGCAAGCGCGGCGATTCCCTTCTCCGAGATGGCGCCGAGGTGGTCCGCGGAGGTTGCCTTGAGATCGGCGGCGAGCTCGGCGCCCCCGGTGGGCTCAAGCTCATCGGCGTGGAGCTTGAGACCGAGGCCCGCTCTGCGAGATGCGTGGAGGATTTTGCGCGTCTCCTCGATAGTGAAGACACCGGGCTCGCAGAAGACGTCGCTGAATCGCGCTATTCCCTGTTGCGCGACCTTCGGCAGCATGTCGTTGACGAGCATCTCGAGGAACTCTTTGCGTCGATCGCCGCTGGTGCGATAGTCAGGCGGGATTTCGTGCGCCCCCATCCATGTGCCCACGATCCGGACGGGTTGCCTCTCGGCGAGCCTGCCGATCACGCGTAACGCCTTCAGCTCGTCGTCGACGGTAAGACCGTAGCCGCTCTTGATCTCCAGCGTCGTCGTTCCGTACGATGCGAGATCGCGCAGGCGATCGACGGCAAGTTCGTACAGCTCGTCTTCGTTGCGTTGGCGAAAATCGCGCACCGAAGCGTGGATGCCGCCGCCGCGCGCGGCGATCTCCATGTAGTCGATGCCTTCCGCGCGCATCTCCTGCTCCTCGTAGCGAGCGCGTCCGAACACAGCGTGGGTGTGCGAGTCCACCAATCCCGGCGTGAGCACGCCGCCGCGGCAATCGATGATTTCGGCGGTCGAGAATGCGTTCTCGAGATCGCGCGCCGCGCCGATCATCGCGATGCGGCCATCGCTGACCGCGACTGCGGTGTTCTTGAGAATGCCCGCGTCGCGCATCTCTTCGCCCCTGCGCGCGCGCGCGGGGCCGGCGCAGGTGACGACCTGGGATGCGTTTACGAAAAGGAGAGGGTTGGGCATGGCGATCGGGATTTACGAAGATCGTTCGAGAATAAGACAACTGCCTGCTGGCCGCTTGTCGCTGCTAACGCTAACCGCTTACCGCAGCCTACGACTAGACACATCTCACGCGCATGAGAGAAACTGCGCTGTTTTTCCTTTGACTTCGCGGGGATCTGTCTGGTCGTTTGCAGCGGTAAGCGGTCAGCGATAAAAGCGGTCAGCGGCCAGCAGGCAGTTGTCTTATTCTCGACGTAGGCTACCAGGCAGTTGTCTTACTCTCGACGTAGCTCGGAAGATGTCTCCTTGCCGGCGATGCCATGACATCGCGCACCCTCGAGAACCGCAGCGGCGCCTGCGCCTCTCCCCGACAAGCGTAGTAACACGCATTGCAGTTGATCGGCTCGTATTTTCTGAATTCGGTCCAATGAAAATCGGGTGGAAAGTCCGGGCACCGTTTAACCCGACCGAGAGGATCGATGTGGATGGTGCGCATCCCCGAGCGACACGGCTCGTTGATCTCGCCACGCACGTAACGCGGTATCTGCTCGAGATAGTAATCCGAGTTGGTGATGACGCCGCGCGTTTTTCGCTTGAAGGCAAGCAGCTCGCTCACTACCTGCTCGAGATGCTGGGTCTGCTGGCGCTCGATCAGCCCGTCGGTGTTTCCGTTTTTGGCGTCGGTGTAGCAGCTGAAGTTGACGCCGCAGCCCAGATCGCGCGCGCGCTGGACGATTGGAAGGAGCTGGTCGAGGTTATCGCGCTTGATGACGGTGTTGAAGCGGATTCCGGTGATACCGATCTCGCGCATGCGCGGGATGGTCCGCATGATCTTGCCGCTCAATCCGGGGATGCCGCGCGCGCGATCGTGTCGCTCGTCAAGAAAGTCGAGCGAGATGTTGAACTGGTTGATTCCCGCTTTCCACAGCGAGCGCGCTCTGTCTGGCGACAGCATTCCGCCGTGCGTGATGAGCGTCATGTACTTGAGGATCACCGCGCGGTTGACGCTGGAAACAAGATCCTCCAGATCGTGTCTCAGCGTCGGCTCGCCGCCAGTGAAAGTGATGAGCATCGGATTGAAAAAGCGCGCCGCATCCGCGAACGATTTGAGCTCAGTCGCCTTCGCCGATGGCTCGGTCTTCCAGTAATCGCAAAACCCGCAGCGCGCATTGCACCGCATGGTCACTTCGAAATGCACCAAGACTGGCCGCCGCGTCGACGTGAGGTATGCGTATTTGAGGAGAAACAGCGGAACGTGCCAGGGTTTAAACTCGCTAGTAAGCATCAGAGGAGTGATTCATTGGCCGCCCCGTGACCCAGACCCCAACGCGCAAATCACCAGC
>JBKOVX010000333.1:0-2627 GCA_046724115.1 Gemmatimonadota bacterium
CAGCGGTGTCGAGAAGATTGATGCCGAGCTCAATGGCGCGGTGAATCGTGGCGATCGACTGCTGGTCGTTGCTCGGCCCGTAGAAATCGGACATGCCCATGCAGCCGAGTCCGATGGCGGATGTCTCAAGGCCCTGTGAGCCGAGTCGTCGGGTTTTTGGGGTGGTGGCGGAGGTCATAAGGTTCCTTTTCAGAGGGCTGCGGACTGCGGACTAACTGCTGCGGATTGCGCAGCTAACGGCACTGCGCATCGCTGACTAATTGCGCATTGGGAAACCTACTGCGGATTGATGGCTGCCCCGGACTGCGCAACCTTCACGGCCACCAATCCGAAGTTAGTCTCCCAATCCGTACTTGGTCAGCAGTCCGCAAAGCCGTTAGCAACGCAATCCGTAGTACGCACCGTGGGACTATTTACCGCAACACATAAGCCGTGCACACTTAAGCTCATGCCAGCATCGCTCAGCGCGCGGAATGTGTCGCATCGATTCGGGAGCGTCGTCGCTCTCGACGATGTAAGCCTCGACGTCGCGGCCGGTCGCGCCACCGCCCTCGTTGGTGAGAGCGGATCAGGAAAGACAACACTCCTTCGTTGCTTCAATCGATTGGTCGAGCCCGACTCCGGCACGGTGATGGTGGGTGACAAACACGTCGGCGCGGAGCGGCCCGAGCAGCTGCGCCGGGGAATCGGGTACGTCCAGCAGCACGGCGGATTGCTCCCGCACTGGAGAGTGTTGCGCAACGTCGCTCTGGTGCCGACGCTTCTGGAGCGTTCGAACGCAGACGACGTTGCCCGGGCAGCGCTCGAGCTGGTTGGACTTCCATCGCTGCAGTTCGAGCTGCGATTCCCCCACGAGCTCTCGGGCGGTCAGCGTCAGCGTGTCGCACTCGCAAGAAGCATCGCGGCTCGCCCCGGCGTCGTACTGCTCGACGAGCCGTTTGGGGCGCTCGACGCGATCTCGCGCTCGGACCTGCAGCAGACATTCGACACTCTCCGCAAGAATCTTTCGGTCACGACACTCCTCGTGACGCACGACCTGGCGGAAGCGGCGCGTCTGGCGGACGAAGTCGTGGTGATGCGACGGGGGAAGATCGAGCAGCGCGGAAGCATGCGGGATCTCGTTCGTTCTCCTGCCACTGACTACGTCGCGCATCTGATCGAGCGCGCACGGGCTGGACTCGAGGCGCTGCTGTCGTGAGAATCTGCGCTCCTTTGCCGATTGCCGTAGCGTCGACGCTCGCCGTGCTGATTGGAACGGCGCCTTGCGCGATTGGACAATCCACATCCCCATCAGATACATCGCAATCGCAAATGGCAGCCGGGGTGAACCGTCCAGTTGTCGTCGCCTCGAAGCCGTTCGGCGAGTCTTATCTGCTCGCGGAGATGTTCGCGCAGCTGCTGGAGTCGAAAGGCTTTGAAGTCGGACGTCGTCCGGGCCTCGGCGCGACAGAAATCGCCTTTGGAGCACTTCGAACCGGGGCAATCGACGTTTATCCGGAGTACACCGGGACGGGACTCGTGGCAATTCTCCACGACACGTTGCCGGATTCCGTGTTGGCTGATCCGCGCGCAGTGTTCGCGCACGTCTCGCAACAGTTCACGCTCAGATACAACACTCGCTGGCTGCCTCCGCTCGGATTCCAAAACACCTACGCGATCGCGGTAACCAAAGCGACGGCGAACAAATATCACCTCCGAACCCTCAGCGACCTCGCGCGCGAGAGTCCGCATCTCACCGCCGGATTCACCGCTGACTTCATAGGGCGAAGTGATGGGCTGGTCGGTCTCAATCAGGTGTACGGACTGCGTCCCCGCGCGGTTCGTCCGCTTTCGCCGGCGGTAAAGTACCAGGCGCTCGCTTCGGGTGCCGTGGACGTGATCGATGGCTATTCCACCGACGGCCTGCTTGCCAAATACGATCTCGTTACGCTGATCGACGACCAGCATTTCTTTCCGCCATACGAGGCAGCTGCACTAGTCTCCGGCCGTCTCGATCGGGAAATGCCCAACGCCATTGCGGCCCTCGCCCTTCTAAGTGGGCGGCTCGATGAAGCGACAATGCGTCAGCTCAATCGGCGCCTTGAAGTTGACGGACAGGACGTTCGACGCGTCGCCGGCGACGAGCTGAATGCGCTCGGACTCGTCGGTCGGCGAAGCGCCCTGTCGACGCGCGCAACCCAGCACGCCGAGTTCTGGGCGTACATGTGGGATCGTCGCGGGTACATTCTCTCGCTGACGCTGAGACACCTGCTGCTGGTGGTGATCGCACTCGTCGCCGCCGTCATTGTTGCAGTTCCGCTTGGTCTGGTACTCGAGCGCGCTCGACGCGTTGCCGAGCCCGCTATAGGTGGCCTCGGCGTTCTGCAGACGATTCCCAGCATCGCACTACTGGCGTTCATGATTCCGCTGTTGGGCGTTGGTGTGATGCCGGCGTTAGTTGCGCTGTGGCTGTACGCTCTCTATCCAATCGCGCGTGGCACTTTCACCGGAGTTCGCGACGCCGATCCCGATGCAGTTGCTGCAGCGGAAGCCCTGGGTACCACGCCGATGCAGCGATTGATGTGGGTCAGGTTGCCGCTCGCCGCGCCGGTGATCATGGCGGGCATTCGCACCGCGGCGGTTATCAC
>JBKOVX010000165.1:0-5669 GCA_046724115.1 Gemmatimonadota bacterium
CGATTTCGCCGTTTTGTCAGACCTGCCTTCGCCCTTCCCCCTTCCCCCTTCCCTCTTCCCCCGTTTCCGCTTGCTCTTTGTCGAATCCTCACCCTTGTCGCGCGCCCACGAGACGGCGGCTCTCACCGCGCGCTGCCATCCCATCATCAGCTCGGCCGCGCTCTCTCGCTCCATCGCCGGCGTGAAGCGCGTGAACTGTCTCGTCCCGATGAATTCCGCGGCGTCGCGCCACACTCCGCCGCCAATGCCGGCGAGACCAGCGGCGCCGAGCGCAGTCGTCTCGATCATGTCGGGCCGTTCCACCGGGATGCCGAGTATGTCCGACTGAAACTGTAGCAGCCAGTTGTTGGCAGCGGCGCCGCCGTCGACGCGCAGCGACTGGAACGTCACCCGCGCGCGCCTTGCCATCGCGCCGAGCATCTCGGCGGATCCGTACGCCATCGCTTCCAGCGCAGCGCGCGCGAGGTGCGCCCGGTTTGTGCCTCTGGTTAGTCCGACGATTGTGCCGCGGGCTCGCGGTTCCCAGTTGGGCGCGCCGAGTCCTACGAGGGCTGGAACGAAGTAGACGCACTCATTCGATTCGAGCGATCGTGCCAGGCGCTCGCTCTCCTCGGCGTTGAACAAAATGCCGAGCCCGTCGCGCAGCCATTGGATCGCCGCACCGGCGACGAAGATCGATGCTTCGAGCGCGTAAGCCGCGCCTCCCTTCTCATCGCAGGCGACAGTGGCGAGCAGACCTTCGCCCGGGCGTGGCAGCTTCTTGCCGGCGTTGAGAAGGAGAAACGCGCCGGTACCGTACGTGTTCTTCGCCTGGCCGGCGTCACAGCACCCCTGCCCGAACAGCGCGGCCTGCTGGTCCCCCGCCACTCCCGTAATCGGGATGGCTTTGCCGAAGAACGACGTGACCGTTTTTCCGAAATCGCCGGCCGATGGGCGTACCTCGGGTAAAATCTCGATCGGAACGTTGAAGAGATCGCACAGCTCCTTGCTCCACCTCAACCGGGTGATGTCGAAGAGCAGAGTGCGCGATGCATTGGTGGGATCCGTCGCGTGCACCTTGCCACCGGTGAGCTTCCAGATCAGCCAGGTGTCGATGGTGCCGGCGAGCAGTCTTCCATTGCGGGCAACGAAGGCAATCTCTGGTTTCTTGAGCAGCCACTCGATCTTGGTCGCCGAGAAATACGGATCAGGCCTGAGGCCGGTCCGCTGTGCAATGAAGCTCGTCTTGTTTCGCAACTGCTCGCAGCGCTCGGTGGTGCGTCGATCCTGCCAGACGATCGCTCGCGCCAGTGGCTTCCCGGTATCTCGATGCCAGAGGACGATCGTCTCGCGCTGGTTGGTGATGCCGATGACGTCGGGCCGAGTGCCGCTGGCCGCGATCGCGTCGCGCGCCGCCAGGAGCGTTCGCTCGAGAATCTCTTCCGCGTCGTGCTCGACCCAGCCCGGCTGGGGATAATGCTGGGTGATTTCCTGGTATCCTCGCCCGGCGATGCGACCATCTGCGGCGATGACGAGAGCGGTGGTGCCCGTCGTTCCCTGGTCGATGGCGAGCACGTGCTTCGACGAGGTGTCGACGCGCCGCGCCGGGAAGAAGACGCCTTCGCCCCGCGGGGTCGGCTCAGTCATCGGCGCGCGACCTCGCTGAGCGTCCGGTCAGTTTTTCCTCGAGGCGAGGCTCTTTGCGTCGCTCGGGAAAATACTCGTCGAGAAATTCGATCAGCGCGCTCTCCTCCGGCGCGTGGCCAAGACCATTGCTGTCTTGCGTGAGATGTTTGGGCAGAGCGATGGTCGTGCCGCTGCGCAGATACTTCATGACCACGACTGGGTGAACGTAAGACTTCCTCGCTATCGCTGGTGTATTGCCGAGCTCGGCGGCGACGAAGCGAACCGCGGTGACGACGTTCTTCTTGCGCTCATTCTGGCTCTTTCCCTTCCCCAGCTCGGCGAGCACCGTCGCGGCACGAAGCGTTCCGCCCCACGTGCGAAAATCCTTGGCGGTGTACGGGAAGTGCGCGATTGTCTCGATGTACTCGTTGACGTCGCGCGAATCCACATTCTGCCATTTCTCGTTCTCGAGATAACGAAAAAGTCGCGGACCTGGGGTCTTGAGAAGCGCCGAGACGAAACGAGCGAGGTCTTTAGCGACGACGACGTTGCGCTGCGTGATCGATCTCTTGCCCTTGTACTCGAATTCCACGGTGTCGCCTGATACGGTCACGTGAGACTTGCGCATCGTTGTGATGCCGAAGGTGTTGTTTTCCTTCTGGTACTTCTCACTGCCAACCCGAAAGAATCCGTGCGCAATCAATCGAACGATGCCGGCACACACTCTCTGCTTGGTAAGTCCCCGGCGATGAAAATCGCGCTGGATCCTGGTGCGCAGCGTCGGCAGGTCGCGCGCCATCTGCCGCACGCGGTAATACTTGCGCAGCTCACCCTTCTCGACAGCGCGCGGATGATACTTGTACTGCTTGCGGCCGCGCGCGTCGAAACCCCAGACCTGAATCGCGGCGCGAGAGTTGGTCGAGATGTGCACGTCGCGCCAGGCGGGCGGAATCCGCAGCGCGTCGATCCGCTCCAGATCGCGCGCAGCTTTCACGGCGTTGCCAGTTGGCCCCTTGTACCGGAATCCCCGCGCCTTCGAGCCTTCACGAACGATCCACTTCTGCGCCATTTACTCCAATCGCCGCGCCTGAACACAGCGGCCCAATAGAGAAACTTTCTGGGTAGATTTGGTCTGGCTGGCGCAAGACTCCGGCCGCCGGCCGCCGCAAATCTACAACAAATACACTCCATGCCCTTCAAATTCCTGACGCTGGAGGTGGCGGACCGAATCGCCACGCTGACGATCAATCGGCCCGACAAGCTCAACGCGCTGAACGATGCCACCATCGCCGAGCTCGGCCACGCCATCGACGACATCCGCGTCGACGATGCCATCGGCGGCGTGATCGTCACCGGCGCCGGACGCGCATTCGTCGCCGGCGCCGACATCTCGGAATTGTCGGGCCAGACGCCCGTTCTCGCCAAAGCTCGCGCGCGCGCGGGACAGGACGTCTTCCGCAGATTCGAGACCTGCCCCAAGCCCGTCATCGCGGCCATAAATGGGTTTGCCCTCGGCGGTGGGTGCGAGTTGGCGATGTCGTGTCACATCCGCATCGCCTCGGAGGCGGCGAAGTTCGGCCAGCCCGAAAGCAAGCTCGGCATTCTGCCCGGATACGGAGGCAGTCAGCGCCTGCCCCGCCTGGTGGGCAAGGGATGCGCGATGCAGCTCCTCATGACCGGAGAAATGATCAGCGCCGCAGAAGCGTACAGAATCGGACTCGTCAACAAGGTCGTACCCGCCACGGATCTCATGGACGAAGCGAGCGACATGATGAAGACCATTCTGGCCAACGGTCCGCTCGCCGTCGCACTCTGCATCGAGGCAATCGATCGCGGTCTGGAGATGTCGCTCGATGAGGGACTCATTCTCGAGGCCAACCACTTCGGGCTGCTGGCCGCCACCGACGACATGCGTGAGGGAATGCGCGCGTTCCTTGAGAAACGCGCGCCGGCTTTCAAGGGGAAGTGACAACACCGGCTGACGTGGCCACTCGGCAACAGCGCGCCGAGTCGAACGAAACTCGCATTCGACTAAACAGCATCTCGATTCGCGATTTCCGGAATCTGGAGCGCGTCGATCTGGAACTGCCGCCGGAAGGCGCCGTCGTTGTCGGCGATAACGGTCACGGCAAGACCAACTTTCTCGAGGCGATCTATTATCTCCAGATCATGCGCTCGATCCGCGACGCGCGCGATCAGGATCTCACACGTTTCGAAGCGCCCGGATTTCATATCGCCGCCCACGCCCACACGCCGCGCGAACGCGAGATCGCGGTCGGATTCGATCGCGTTGCCAAGCGAAAGAAGGTCACGATCGACGGAGGTGAAGTTCGACGCCTCAGCGACGCACTCGGCGCCCTTCCCTCCGTGATGTTCTCGCCCCGCGACCTCCAGCTGGTGAGCGGTTCTCCGGCGGAAAGGCGCCGCTATCTCGACCTGGTACTCGCCCTGACCGACAGGAAGTACCTGCGCGCACTCCAGTACTACCGCGCTAATCTCGCACGCAGAAACGCAGCCCTGCGCAATGCGGTGCGTCGCGGTTCAACCGCTGATCAGAAGCAGATCTCAGTCTGGGAGCCTGCCCTCGCCGAGCATGGCTCGGTGCTGATCGAGGCCCGCGCCAAGTGGGTGAATGAGTCGACGACGGATTTCTCCAGCCTCACTCAGAAAATTGGCGAAGATGGAAAGACGCTGATGCGCTACGTGAGTCCGTTCGCCGATTCGGAAGCCAGATACGACGTTCTCCTCGCCGCCTACGAAGAAAAGCGCCCGCTCGATCTGCGACGTGGCATCACCCACGTGGGACCACATCGCGACGACCTCGAGCTGACACTCGACGGCAAGGATCTCCGCCTTTTTGGATCAGCGGGACAACAACGCTCGGCGGCAATCGCGCTCAGGATGCTCGAGGCGGGCACGCTCCGAGATTTCGCCGGCGCCGAACCGCTGCTACTGCTCGACGATCCGTTCGCGGAGCTCGACGTCCACCGCGCCGCCAGAATCATGCTGATGCTCGAGGAGCGCGGACTCGGCCAATCGATTCTGGTCGTGCCGCGCGAGACCGACATCCCGCCGGGGCTGATGAGGCTCGACCGGCTCCAGATCAGGGACGGTGTGATCAAACCGTGGATTCCTCTGGAGATAGCGAGAATGGCGTCGCATCACGTCAATCCATGAAATGAAATCGGGAGATCGCCGCCTCTCGCGACGACCTCCCGGATCCAAAGGTTCTTCCCGAAAAAACAGCAGCAGTTGCCGTTACTGGCGGCCGATGGCAACCGCCTTATCAAGATGATCGCCCCCGCGATGCTGGACGTTCACGAAGAGACGATCGCCGCCGCGCTCCCAATAGAGACCCGTCGGCTCGGCATCGCAGTCGGTCAGACTGCCAAAGCGCTCGACACTCGATGCCGCAGAGTGCGGAGTCTGATTCGGACGCGCCACCCAGATGTCATCGCCCCGGTGTTTGGTCGCGAAGTTCCCGCCGGGATCCTCGGCGATGTACAGATTGCCCGCAGGATCGAGCGCTAGATTGTCCGGCCACTCGAATTCGGTCGTTGTGTTGAGGCCCGGCTTCACGTAATCGTAAACGAACGCGGTTGAGTGGGACGATCCGCCAGTCGGTTCACGGAGATCGACCCCCAGCACGCGGTTATCGACCGGACCCGTCGGACTTGTGACGGCAACGTAAAGCGTGTTGATGCTACCGCGGTTGTTGCCGGTCGAAGTCGCAATCTCGAGGTCCTCCGGACGATTGTAGCCCGTCGCATGGACTGCATCCGCCGCCGCGGCGGCGTCGATCTTCACCGCATCACGATCGAGCGGGATCCACTCGGCTTCGCCGGTGCGATCTCCGGTCGGCGAGGTGATCTTGAGGACGTAAAGCTGTCCACTCGACAGATCGCCCTTCACGTCGGGCGTGAACTTGTAGATGTAGCCGGGATTTCGCTCGCTGATGCTGTAGAGGTTTCCCTGCTTGTCGAAACGCATTCCTTCGTGCGACTTCGATCCGATCGCGGGCCGAGCGACGAGGTGATCGAGGACAGATGGATCGCTGGCGCTCG
>JBKOVX010000321.1:0-4036 GCA_046724115.1 Gemmatimonadota bacterium
AGATCGAGCTCGTCAATCGCCGCGCTGAGCGCCGGGTCCTTTTGCCGGAGCATGCCGATGCGCTCTTCCTTGAGCGCTTCGGGCGTCATACGACTCCGGTTCGAATCCTGTGCCGTTGCCTCCATCGCGCGTTTCATTTCCTGGAGTTGCATTTCATTGGGACCGGGCGCGGCTGATTTTGGCGTCGGCCTTTCGGGTGGCAGTGCATTCGGCGCGTCGAGCTGCGGCGGATAACCGGGACGAGTAGCTGGACGCGGGGCGGGGGCCGCCGGTCGCGTCGGCGGAGTCATTGGTTGCGTGCGAGCAGTTGCGCCGGCCGTCTCACGCTCCCCCGAGAAACCATCTCCACTGAGTCCCTTTAGCAAATCCTCGATCTCCACCGTGCGATCGAGGAGCGCCATTTTCACCAGCAGCATCTCGACGAGCAGCTGCTGCTGTGGACTCTTGCGGAAGTCCGGCTCGAGGGTGTTGATCGCACTGAGCATGCGCAGCAGATCGCCCGCGGTGAAGAGATCTCGCCGCTGCTTGAGCGCCACTGCGGCCGCAGACGAAACGCCTTCAGCCTTGCCGCTCAACACCACAGTCAGCTGCGCCCGAAGAATGTCGGCGAATCCGGAAAGGAACACACCGAAATCGACACCCGCATCCGCGAGCCTGGTGACAGCATCGAAGATTTCGCCGGCGCGACGACCGGCGATCATGTCGAGGATTTTCAGGAATTCATCCTCGGGCACCAGACCGAGCGCCTCGCGAACCCGCTCGGCGGTCACCGGTCCTTCACCGATCGAGATCACCTGGTCGGCGAGACTCAGCGCGTCGCGCATCGAGCCATCGGCGGCGCGCGCGATCATCCCGAGCGCGTCCTCCGAGATCTGCACTTTTTCGTTTTCGAGGACCGTCGACAGGCGGCGGCTGATGTCAGCTAGTCCGATGCGCTTGAGATCGAAACGCTGGAGACGGCTCAGAACCGGAGCCGCCGCCTGGGCGATTTTCTGCGGCTCGGTCGTCGCGAATACGAAGATCACTCGCGGTGGCGGCTCCTCGAGGATCTTGAGCAGTGCGTTCCACGCCTCGCGCGTAAGCATGTGCGCTTCATCGACGATGTAAACCTTATAGCGATCCTCGCCAGACGGAGCGAACATGGCGCGCTCGCGCAGGTCGCGCGCATCATCTACCCCCCGGTTCGATGCTGCATCGATCTCGACGACATCGAGGCTCGAGGCTCCGCTCCAGATTCTCTGGCACGAGACGCATACTCCACACGGCTCGCCATCGTCCCGCTTGTTCTCACAGTTGAGCGCCATCGCCAGGACCCGGGCGAGCGTGGTCTTGCCCACACCCCGCGGGCCGCAGAGGAGATAGCCGTGCGCGACGCGGCCGCGGGCGATTGCCCCTCGCAACGTGTTCGATACGTGCGACTGGACGGCAACGTCAGCGAAGCTCTTTGGGCGGTATTTGCGGGCGAGTGCGAGAGACATTGCGAGGCGGGAGTACCCCAGGCCTGACGGAGCAACGAAAGACACCGCATGCCGCTGCTACCTTCGGGGTCCTGACGGAGTTAGCGGGCTTACGCCCTCCGGGACCTGGGGCATTAGAAATATAGCACGCGAAGGCTGCGGATTGAGGGTTGCGGACTAAATAATCAGTGCGGAATGAGGACCAAATGAGGAGGACGTAAAAAGTTCGGACTACGGACTCTGATCAAGGCCGTGTTAGGTCCGCAATGAGCCCTCAGTAGTCCGCAATCCGCAGCGGGTCCGGAATCCTCACTTAGTCCGCAGTCCGTACTGATTGGTTAGTCCGCACCCCTCAATCGCAAGAAAGAAAGCCCAGCCAGCAAAGGCGGGGCTTTCTCGCGTGCACCGGAGGCGCACGGGCCCAGTAAGTAAGGAGTTACTTCTTCGCCGAATGGACCTTCACCGTCGGAACCTTCACCGCCGCGGTGTCTTTCTTTACTTCGACGGTGGGAACCGTCACCTTCGCAGTGTCGGTGCCGACTTCGACCGTCGGAGTGTGGATCGTGTCGGTCTGCGTTCCGACAACGGGCGTTTGAACCTGATACTCTCCGTCGCCTGTCTTCTTGCAAGCAGAGAGCGAGACAACGGCCAGAATGGCCGCAACAGCTGCGAACTTGCGCACGAGACGCCTCCGTCCAGAAGTGTGTTTGCCGGAAGACCCGGCTACATCGCCAGTGCTACTCAATCCTCGAACGCCTCGCGCTGCATCTTCCGCACGCGCCGAAGCTCGTAGACCTGTGCCACTTCGCCGCCGATGATGAAGATGAAGGAGGCGTAGTAGACCCAGATAACCACGATCACCAATGCAGCGACCGTGCCGCTGTAGAAGGAACCGGGGTTGAATGACCGCACATAGGCTGAAAAAGCGCGTTTTGCCACCTCGAGCAACACGCTCGTAAAGAGCGAGGCAATGAGCGCCATCTTCCAGCGGATCTTCCGGTGCGGAAGAAACTTGTACAGACAAAAGAACATCGTCGCGATGAAGGAGAACGCCAGCAGCTGGCCCAGGTTGTACTCGAGCTGGCCCATCAGCTCCTTGCGAATGCCGAGGTCGGCCAGCACCAGCACGCCACGTGTCGTCGCAATCGCCAGGTAAGCGCTAAGAGATGTGTAGGCGACGAGCAGCAGGCTCGAGATGAGGGTCATCTCGATGTCGAAGATCTTGCCCGCGATTATTCCGCGATCGGTGTCGATATCAAAAATCGCTGCCAGTACCGTGCGCAGCGATCCGAACAGGCGCGTCGAGAACCATATGAACCCGATGGCGCTGTACACGGTGACCGTGCCGCTGCGCTTGATGACCTCGTTGAGTATCGTCGCTGCCGGACCCGAATCACCGGGTGGATGCGGCGGGAGAAACTTGTCGACGATGGTAAGGACTTCGGCCGACGTCGTATCCGGCGACTGGTTGAGGAGATAGATCAGACCGGTCGCCAGGAGCAGAAAAAACGGGACGGCCGCGAGTAGGATGTTGAACGCGATGCCGCCCGCCAGAAAGAAAACGTTGTCTTCGCCGCTGTTGTCCCAGACTCGCTTCGCGTAATCGCGAAGCAACCAGCCGAGCCGGGCCGCGAGCCCGCGCTGCGGCACTAGCTGTCTTTGTACGCCGCTTTGGTTTCGGCGATGCGCTGCTCCAGCTCTCCGCGCGCCTCACGCGCTGCCGCCCGTCCAGCGTGGAACGCGTTGGTCACCCGCCGCTTGCGCTCGTCGACCGCGTCGATCGTCGCTTCGATACGATCTTCGACGCTCGTCCGCACCTCCTTGAACTTGTCGGCAACCGTGCCGCTGACGTCTTCGACAAAATCCTGCGCGGCATCCTGGGCGCGGCGCGCGCTACGGGCGATACCCCGACGAGTCTCCTGCCCGCTCTGTGGAGCGAAGAGAAGCGCTACGCCGGCACCCAGCGCAATGCCGAGTAGGAACGGCCCGATTCCAACTTCCTGCTTTTCGATGATGACGTAAGGCTCAGGATAATACTCCTCGTCGTCCTCATCCCAGTCGCGCTCGTCCATTCGTGTCCTCCACCGCATGGGCAGTTTCTCCTAGCGTTTCTTCGGCTTCGACTTGGCAGCTGCCGGCGACGGCTTCGCTGGTGCCTTCGACGCTTTGGCCGCCGCCGGGGGCAGGTCGGCCGACCGGCCCGCACGCGCGCCGTTGGTCCCGGTCGACTGCGCCGGAGCCTCGGTCGTCTTGCCGTTCAGGATAGATGCAATCTCCGCGCGAACGTCGGCAGGGGTCATCCCGACGATGGTGGCAGTGCGCGCATAGTCGCCGTTGGTCGACGCGAATGCGCGCAGAACCAGCTGACGACGAGTGTCTGCCAGCGTCGCTCCTGGTGGAACCGACATCGGCGTCGCGAATTCCCCGGTACGGTGCAGATGACGGGGCATGATGTCCACAGCCTTGATCTTGTCGGCGCGACCCATGATCACCGCGCGCTCGACCGCGTTCTTCAGCTCGCGCACGTTGCCCGGCCAGTTGTAGGAAAGGATCCACTCCCACGCCGCGTCGTCGAACCC
>JBKOVX010000273.1:0-2804 GCA_046724115.1 Gemmatimonadota bacterium
GCGGCAACAGCCCCGACAAGATCAGAACCGAGCGTTTTGGCCCCACTGGAGATCGGAAATGAGTTCACATGCCTACGACTACCTCGACGGCAATGCCGCCGCCGGTGAACTTAGCAAGATATTCGTCCCCGATATTACGGCTGCAGAAGGACGGTGTGCGCACTGCGGCACAACAAAGCGTTTCGCCGAAGCGCATCTGTACATGCAGGGTCCCGGCATCGTGGCGCGGTGCGCCAAGTGCGAGCAGGTACTCCTTCGCCTTGTGAGTGCTCGCCAGCGCGTGTTCCTTGACGCGCGTGGCATGACGTACCTGTGTTTCGACACATCACATTTCCAGGAGTCGAGTTGAATGTCTGGCCGCAAGGGGAACGCTGTTGCGCACGAAATGCACGGAATGTCGGGCGCGCGCCCGACGAATGCGGTCGCACATTCGAGCCACAATCAGCACGCCGGACACTCCGCGATAATGTTTCGCGACAAATTTTGGCTGAGCCTGGCCCTAACGCTCCCGGTGGTCTTTTGGTCCGCTGAAGTACAGCACTGGCTTGGTTACCATGCTCCCGTTTTCCCGGGATCGCGATACGTGCCCGCCATTCTGGGCACGATCATTTTCGTGTACGGAGGAAGAATCTTCATTCAGGGTGCACGCGGAGAACTTTCCGCCCGCCAGCCCGGCATGATGACCCTGATCAGCCTGGCCATTGTGGTCGCTTTTGCTGCTTCCCTGGCTACGACTCTCGGCTTTTTTCAAGTTGACGTCTGGTGGGAGCTCTCGACTCTGATCAGCGTGATGTTGCTTGGCCACTGGCTGGAGATCAGGGCGGTCACCCAAGCTCGTGGAGCTCTCAGCGCGCTGGCTGCATTGCTGCCGGACAGCGCCGAGCGGATAACCGAGTCAGGAATCGAAAAAGTGCCTCTCGCAGAGCTGCGCGTAAACGACGTGGTCCTCGTTCGGCCGGGATCGCGTGTGCCTGCCGATGGCGTCGTGTTGGAGGGCACGGCCGAGGTCGATGAGTCGCTGATCAACCGGCGAATCGCGAGCGATTCCCAAAGCACCTGGCTCGGCAGTAGTGGGCGGAACGGTTGCCGCAGGCGGAAGCCTCCGGGTACGCGTGAGAGCGATCGGGGAGGAGACGACACTTTCGGGCATTATGCGGCTGGTCGCCGCCGCGCAGGCTTCCGGCTCGCGCGCTCAGGCTCTGGCTGACCGCGCAGCAGCACTTCTTTTCTATATTGCAGTTGCAGCGGGCACGCTTACGTTTGCTTATTGGTGGGTGGCGGGTGATAAACAACACGCCCTCATCCGATCGGCCACCGTACTCGTCATTGCTTGCCCGCATGCGCTGGGGCTTGCAATCCCGCTGGCGATTGCGATTTCAACAACCATCGGCGCACGCAATGGATTGCTCGTGAAAGACCGCCTGGCACTGGAACGAGCCCGCGATTTAGATGTGGTGATCTTCGATAAGACCGGAACGCTTACGCGTGGTGCACCTGTTCTTTCTGGAGTCGCCGTCGCCCCGCATATAGATGAAGGAGAAATGTTGGGACTCGCGGCGGCGGTGGAGGCTGACTCTGAACACCCGATTGCCAAAGCTATCGTGAAAGGCGCAGCTCGCCGCGGCGTCAAACCTACACCAGCGGCGGGCTTCGATGCGTTGCCGGGACTTGGAGCACGCGCCGGCGTGAATGGACACAGTGTGGCGGTCGGTGGGCCGAGACTGCTGGCCGGCACCGGCGCTACTGTTCCATCCGAACTCGACCATGCGGTAAGTACCTGGGCGTCGGAAGGACGAACAGTCCTTTATGTCCTCCGAGACGGCGCCGTGATCGGCTCCATTGCAGTCGAAGACGAGATTCGGCCCGAGTCCGTTGAGGCGGTCAAGGCATTACACGACCTAGGCGTCCGAGTGGCGATGATCACCGGGGACTCACAAACGGTTGCCGACTCGGTCGCGAGGCGGCTCGAGATCGATGATGTCGCAGCGCAGGTTCTGCCTGCTGACAAGGCATCGGCGGTCAAACGGTTTCAGTCCGGTGCCCAGGAAGTGGCGATGGTCGGCGACGGCGTAAACGATGCACCTGCACTCGCTACAGCGGACGTCGGAATCGCGATCGGCGCTGGCACAGATATTGCAGTGGAGTCGGCTGGTATCGTCCTTGTGCGCAGCGACCCTCGCGACGTCGTGCGTGCGATCATGCTGTCGCGGGCCACGTATCGAAAAATGGTCCAAAATCTAGGCTGGGCGACTGCCTACAATGTGATTGCCATTCCCGCAGCGGCTGGACTCTTTGTCCACTGGGGAATCGCACTCCCCATGAGCGTAGGTGCCCTTGCGATGAACCTATCGACTGTGATTGTAGCGGTCAACGCGCAGCTTCTCCGTCGCCTGAAACTCGCATACTCGGGGCGGTCGTAACAACAAGCGCGCGACATGTGAACTGTAATTTTAAGCGACATCGAACGTCCCTATACATTTTTCGCAGAAATCGCCAGCCGCGTTGTCACCCGGGACGAACATGTCTACCTGGCCTGCTGCTACTAGCGCTCTCGACGCTGCAACACAGACTTTTCCACCAATTGACGGAGGCGCCGATTGATCGCGCTCGTCCGGGCACGTTGCGACGGGTTGACCGTGGGGAAATCTTGTCTCGGCCCGACGACACGAACGTGTCTTTTTCATCCTGCTTTCCGGGACGATGGAGATCGTGCAGTCGGATTGCAAAGGTGAGCGGCTGATCGCGACGCATGGCCCTGGTGAATTCACCGGTGAGATGACGATGATTTCCGAACAGCAGTGTCT
>JBKOVX010000088.1:0-1799 GCA_046724115.1 Gemmatimonadota bacterium
GGACAACCCCGTCGCTGTCGTCTCCGATGATTTTAATCAGGATGGCAATCGAGACCTGGCTGTTGTCCACTTTGACTCCGATTATGTCTCGATATTGATTGGCGATGGGAGCGGCAATTTTCACCAATCCGGGCAGCATACAGTTGAAGGTAAGCCAGGATCGATAATCACAGGAGACTGGAACGGGAAATTGCCCGGAGCTCCGTGGAAAGTTAGCGACTCTCGGTACCCCATAGACTACGCGACTGCGGCCCCCTTCGCAATCGGCTTTTTGGAACCGGCGATGTTGGCCAGGGAAGAGAGGAACATCGGAATCTCGCGATGGCCGATGACCTTGCGGAATTGACGCTCCGCCACGAGTAAGCCGGAAGCGATCCATCGCTCGATGTGATCGCCGTGGCGCCAGCGTTTGACGTTCCGGCAGACGGTCTCGACAATCGAGAAGGCCGATTCAATCACATTTGTACTGGACAGGGTTCGGCGCAGTTGCTCCGGCACGCGCAGGCGGTGAACGGTGAGCGTTTCTTCCATGCCTTCCTCCAGGCTGCGAGCCGCACTCGGGTTGATGTCCATCAGTTCCCGATGCAGACGATCCAGCGCGCGCTTGGCGTCGGCGTACTCTGCCATCGCGTACGCGTTCCGGAGCTTCCGCTTCACGTCGGCTTTGTGATCCTCGGGCAGATGATCGATCACGTTGCGTTTTTTGTGAACCTGGCAGCGCTGAATGAATGCGGCTTCTCCGGCGTGGCGCTTCACCGCCGCATGCAGCGCCTTGCCGCCATCGAGAATGTAGAGCCGAGGCGCGCTGAAATCCAAACCGCGCTCCACCAGATCGCTCAGCAGCGCACTGACCACCGTGGTATTTTCAGTCGCGCCTTCCCGCAATCCCAACACGGTTTTTGTGCCGTCGCAGCCGATGCCCAAGGCGACGATCATTTGCCGGTCCTTGAAAGGAGTCCCATCGATCAGCACCGCGCACAGATTCAGTTGTCCCAGCGGCCGCTCCATCAGCGCTTTCAGCTTTTCCCGGCTGGCTTCGATGAAGTTTTCACTCACCGCCGATTTCTCCACTCCGTAGGCGTTGGCGAAATCCTTCACGACGGGTCCGTAGTTCCGCGTCGATAGCCCACGCGTGATCTTGTCCCACACGGCGGCTTCCAGCGGGCCACTGCGCTGGAACAGTTCATAGCTGCCCAACTTCACTTCGCGGTTGGCTTTATCGCGCACTCGCGTCCGCTGAATCGGAACCTTCTGCCCGTCGACCACACAGTAGCCTTGCTCTTTTCCCCACCGGTTCGCCTGGCGACCGGCGTTGGGAACCGAGCGCTCGCCGACCACGTGCCGGACTTCCTCGTCCATCACTCCCATCATCAATAACAGCCCAGCTTCTCTCATCAGATGCCCCACGCCTTCCTGGAGCATTCCCACTATCCCCGCCAGCGGCAAAATCATTTGGATGTCGGGATTGGTTTCGGTGGCGAGCCGGCGGAACTGCTGCACGGCGCGTTGCTTGTCAATTTGATATCGTTTCTGCATAGCGACTCTCCTTTTTCCTGGAAGAAAAATTTCCCTGAGGCTATCACGCCTCGGGGAGTGAGAGTCGCTACTTTCTACGGATTACCGGGCAATTTCTTTTGGAAGCTTATCCACAGATACTCCAAGTCCCTGTGCCAGCTTCAATCTAGTTGATTTATAAGGCTTCGTTTTGTCGTCAAGATAATCCATCGCTGTGGCATGCGCCACGTGTGATTCGTTCGCCCAATCGAACACTGACCAGCCCTTGCTATCCAGGATTGGGT
>JBKOVX010000245.1:0-2093 GCA_046724115.1 Gemmatimonadota bacterium
CGCACTTCGCTCCTCGGCCGTAAATCGGGGCGACTGCCGGAGCTCTTCAAGCAATTGCCGTCGCTTGCGCCAACGGAGCTGCGCGAAGCCGGTTCCCTGATCAACGCTGTCAAGGCGAAGCTCGAGGGTGCTCTCGAGGACCGTCGTCGACAGCTCGACGCCGCCAGCTCGTCGAAACGGAAAGTCGATCTCACGATGCCCGCGCGACGACAGTGGCTCGGCTCGAAGCATCCGGTCACGCTGGTCATCGAAGAGATAGAGGACATTTTCCGCGAGCTCGGCTTCACCATCGCGCTGGGCCCTGAAGCGGAAACAGAGTGGTACAACTTCACGGCGCTCAATTTCCCCCCGGATCATCCGGCGCTCGACCTGCACGACACTCTTTATCTCGGCGAGAACGTGCTGCTGAGGACGCACACCTCACCAGTGCAGATCCGGACCATGCAGAAGTACAAGCCGCCGATCAGAATTCTGAGCCCTGGCAACGCCTATCGCCGGGACTTCTTCGACGCCTCGCACGCGCCGATGTTCGCGCAGATCGAGGGACTGGCGATCGATGAGGGAGTGAGCTTCGTCGACCTGAAGGCGACGCTGACCCAATTCGCCAACAAGTTCTTCGGAAAGACGAAGACTCGCTTTCGCCCGAGCTATTTCCCATTCACGGAGCCGTCCGCCGAGATGGACGTCGAGTGCCAGCTCTGCCACGGCTCCGGCTGCCCGAGCTGCAAAGGCACCGGCTGGATGGAAATACTCGGCTCGGGGATGGTGCATCCGTCGGTCCTGAATGCCGCTGGTCTCGACGGTGAACGATATACGGGCTGGGCGTTCGGTATGGGTCCGGCGCGAATCGCGATGCTGCGCTACGACATTCCCGACATCCGAATCCTGTATGACTCGGACGTTCGATTCCTCTACCAGATCTCACGGTGAAACTTCGTCCGGCTGAACAGTACTCGCGCGGTGGAAGGATTCCGCTGCTGGAGGCGTTCGCGCGGTGAATGCCTCGTACGAGTGGTTGCGGGCATTCGTGCCGTTCGATCTCAGTCCGACCGAGCTGCGCGATTTGCTAACCTCGCGCTGCGCGACCGTCGACGATCTCGTCTCGTTCCGTCAGGACCTGGGCGAGGTAGTGATCGCGCGCGTCGTCGAAGTGAAGAAGCATCCGAATTCCGATCACCTCTGGCTCACCAAGGTTGATGCCGGCAGTGGGGCGCTGCTCGACGTGGTGTGCGGCGCGGCGAACGTCAGCGCGGACACGCTCTATCCGTTCGCGCCCGTCGGCGCCGTATTGCCCGGCGGCCTGAAGATCGAGAAGCGAAAGATTCGCGGAGAGACGTCCGAAGGAATGTTGTGTTCGGCGCGCGAGCTGGGACTCGGCCAGGACCATGAGGGAATCATGGCTCTCACTGTCGTCGCGGAGCCGGGCAGCAAATTCCTCGACGCCATGCCGGTCGGCGACACTTGCCTCGTCATCGACGTGCTGCCGAATCGTCCAGACTTGCTCTCCCACGAAGGTCTGGCACGTGAGATTGCCGCCGCAACCGGCGGAGAAGTGAAGCGTCCGGACATCGCCGAGGAAAAGCCGTTCGTCATTCGCACGCACACGGTGAAGGCGACATCGGGGAAAGTCGGTGAAGTAACAGTGAAGCTCGAGGACACCGACGGCTGCATGCGGTACGCGGGTGCGGTGATCACCGGCCTGAAGGTCGGACCGAGTCCGGACTGGCTCGTACGCAGACTGCAATCGGTCGGCGCGCGATCGATCAACAACGTCGTCGACGCCACCAACTACATGCTGCTCGGCTTCGGCCAGCCGATGCACGCGTTCGATCTGGAGAAGCTCGCCCGTGGCACAGTCGTGGTGAGAAAGACTCGCGGCGAAGAGCTGATCAAGACTCTCGATGGCGTCGATCGAACTCTGCCGCCCGGCGCGGTTGTCATCGGCGATGCCGAGCGCGCGCAAGCGATCGCCGGCGTAATCGGCGGCAGTGGCAGCGAAGTCTCGGAAAGCACGACGGAGATCTTTCTCGAGGTCGCAGCCTTCAATCCCGCCCGCATCCGCGCCACTCGTCGCAAGCTGGGAATCTCTACAG
>JBKOVX010000182.1:0-2454 GCA_046724115.1 Gemmatimonadota bacterium
GGCGATTCCCGTCGAGAAGAGCGGATCTACGAATGCATATGCGTGGGGCATCAAGAGCCACCGCTCTCCGGTTGCGCGGGTGAGTCGATGTTGAATCAGCGGCCGAAATGCGATCGGTATTACCGGTGTCGATTCGGCGAAGACCGTCGCCAGTGTCGGGTAGCGCTCCAGCAGCTTCTGCCACAGCGCCCCGGCCTCAATGTCACTCGGCACTCCGAGACTCGAGAGGCCGTGCGGCGTGAGCAGGAACCCGGCGCTCGTCACGCCATCGTCGAAGCGCAGGGAATACATCCAGCCCTCGTCGATGATATGGTGAACGGCTGCCCAGTCGTCCGCGTACGGTCCTTCGGGCATCCCCGGCACGACGTCTTTCATGAGTTGGGCGCCGTCGAAGTGACTGAACACCAGCGCCGCGCGGGTCTGAGTGCGCCGAAGGCCTGAAGGAATCGCAAGCGCGTGCGCGAGAAATCCTCCTGGCCCGGATGCATCGATGACGAAATTGGCGCGCAGCTCGAACGCGTCGCCCCGGCGAGTGCCTTTGAGTAACGCGAAATCCGCATCGAAAGTGGCGCTCGTCAGCTCAACCAGATCACGATAATCGACGCCGGCAGCGACGGCCTGTTGCGCGAAGTGATGATCGACATCAGCGCGCAACCAATGTGTGTCGGAGACGGAATCGTGCGGACTCGCTGCCACCAGCAGCCGCTCGGAATCGAGGCCGCGGTTCTCGAATGGCTGGTGCGGGTGGTGGCGGTAATATGTGAAGCCGCGCTTCAATCCACGCCGCAATTCGGGAAAATGCTCCAGCCAGCGGCCGTGGGTTGCGAGTTGGTAGCAATCCTCGAGTCCGTAACGCAATCCGAGTCGCTCGAGCGACAAATTGGCGAGCGGAGTCGATGATTCCCCGATCGCGAAACGCGGGTGAGTGCCGCGTTCCAGTAGTGCTACTTCGTAGCCGAGGCTGGCGAGTACGCGAGCGAGCAGCGATCCGGCGAATCCGCTGCCGACGATCGCGATTTCACACGACTCTTTCACTCGCCGCCGCCAGTGCCGCCCCCGCCGCCCCCGCCGCCCCCGCACACTGTGCAGGGGACGCGTGGCTCAACCCGACCGCTGACGTTCACGCGTCGCATCCGCTCGATCCGCGCCGGCTTGCAATGCTCACAACCAGGCAGGCGCTGCACGTCCCACATGTCAGCGGTGACGGCGACATTCGTCAGGGCGCAGCAGCGATCGAGTGCTTCCTCGAGCTGTGCGAACGTCGGGGGAGTAAAGTCTCCGAGCGCCTGCAATCTCTCCAGCTCTCCGTTCCCGCCTCGCACCGGGATGATGGAGACGACGGACGCTCCGTGCTGAGCCGCGTACTTCACTGACCGCATCGTCCATTCGATCGATTCCTCGACTGGTACATACGGCGCGCCGAGTAGAACGAAGACCCGCAGATCGATGCCATTATTGGTGAGGAAGCGTGCTGCCTGGTCGAAACGCGTGAGGTCGAGACGCTTGTTGAGGTGCGCTGACGCGACCGGGTGAATTGTCTCGAGCCCGACCGCCACCTCTAGTCTCCCCGGAATCTCGAGGGCGAACGTCAGTGCGCTCGGGCCAATCGTTCGCGCGTGGGACTCTACAGTGACCGCCGAGAAGGGCGCCGTCAAAGCCGCGATTCTGGCGATGTCCTCGGGTGGGACCGCGCGGTTGTCGAAGAAATTGCTGGCGTTGTAGATCTTGAGCCGATCGGGCAGGGGATTCTCCAACGCGCTCAGAATCGGCGTCAGCTGCTGGGTGAGCGCACCGGGAAGCGTTGGCCCATCGATCGTCATCCGCCACAGGTCGCAGAACGAGCACGTGAAGGGGCACTCGGCGCCGGCGAGAAAAACCGTCAGCGCGCGCTCGATCTTTCCATTCGGCCGCCGCTCCTCCTCGAGGACAGAGCCGAGCGCCTTGAACGGATCTACGTAAGGCTTGGCCGGCCTGAGACTCCGTATCCGCCGGTCGACCTCGGAGAGGCTCACGCGATGGCGGTGTGTAGTGTCTCGAAGTGGTGGCGATAGCGTGTCTCGTTCTGCGGAAACAGTCGCGCCACCTGCTCGGCGGCGACCGACCCGTGCTGAAACCGGCGCTTCGGAAAGACCGGCATCTCGAGCCCCAGCACCGAGTGAACGCCGCGAGAAACGATGTCACCTTTGAGAGCGTAGAGTCGCTCGTGGGAGCCTTGTGTAAGCGCGGCAAATGGAATCGCCTCGGCGATCGCGATCACCGACGGGCGGGTGTACGGGCTGAATCCGTCGAACCCAAATTGCCGCGCGCATGCGTAGCTGCGCACACAGCCGCGACTATATCCGCCAGAGTAGGTGAGAGAGTGCTTGATCGATTCGACGCCCCATCCCTCCTGGTAGAGCATACGATTGTTGACGACGCTCCGGATGGTGAGCTCGCTATTGGCCTCGATGGGAT
>JBKOVX010000200.1:0-5102 GCA_046724115.1 Gemmatimonadota bacterium
CCTGTGAAGTGTTGCTGCGCGCGCGTGGATTCAATGTTGGGAAGTACACCTCGCCGCACCTGATCGACTTCCGCGAACGGATTACCGTGAACGGTGAGCCGATTTCGGAAGCTGACGTTCTTGGCTTTCTCGAGAAGTGGATGCCGGTGTCGGAATCACTCGGCGCTACGTTTTTCGAAGTGACCACTGTTCTTGCATTCGACTGGCTCGCAAAACAGAAAGTGGATTTCTGCGTCATCGAGACCGGATTGGGTGGCCGGCTCGACTCGACGAACGTCCTTCAGCCCCGCGTTGCCACGGTCACATCGATCGGCCTCGATCACACCGATCTACTCGGTGACACCCTCGAAGCAATCGCCGGTGAGAAAGCTGGAATCTTCAAAGCCCTGACGCCCGCCGTTATCGGCGAAGCGTCGCCGGAGATACGCGATCTCCTCGAGAGGCGGGCCGGCGAAGCCGGCGCGCTGCCAGTTGTCGTCCTCGACCGCGAGTACGCCATTCAGAATGTGAAGGTCACCACAAGAGGAACGTCCTTCAGCCTGACACACAATGGCGAGCGGCATCGCGTCACCACCCCGCTCCTCGGCGCGTACCAGGCGCGCAATACGGCGACGGCGATCGCCACGGTCGCAGCCCTCGGCGATGATTACATGCCTGCTCCGAGCCAGATCTCCCGGGCACTCGCGAAGGTGTTTCTTCCCGGCAGATTCGAGCGCCGCGGCCGAGTCGTGTTCGATGTCGCCCACAATCCGGCCGGCGCGCGAACTGTCGCGAAGACAATCGCCGATCTCAATCTCGCTCGTCCGCGAACGGCGCTGATCGCCGTGCTGTCTGACAAGGACTGGCGCGGCATCATCCAGGAACTCGCTCCGGCGATCGATCGGTTCGTATTCACGACCGCGCCATCGGCGCCGGCTGACCGGAAATGGAATCCCGAAGAGGCGCGCGCCTTCGCCGAAACCCAGGGCCTGGACGCGGAGAGCGATCGTAATTTGAATGGGGCCCTTTCGACTGCGCAAAGAGGTCGCGGCACGCTGCTCGTCACGGGCTCTTTTCACACTGTCGGCGACGTGATGTCGCGCTTGCACGTGTCTCCATTTGCCGCGTAGCTTTCCTGAATGTCAAAGGGGGCTTTGCCCGGATTTCGAGACTTTTATCCTGAACAACTCGCCACCCGCAACTACCTCATGTCCGTGTGGCGTGACGTCGCGCGGAGATATGGGTTCGTCGAGTACGACGGCCCCCCGCTGGAGTCCCTCGAGCTCTACACGAAGAAAAGCGGCGACGAGATCGTCGGACAGCTTTACAACTTCACCGACAAGGGAGACCGCGAGATTGCGTTGCGTCCCGAGATGACGCCGACACTCGCACGCATGGTTGCCGCCAAGGCGAACGCCATGCGCAAACCGATCCGCTGGTTTTCGATCCCGCAGCTGTTCCGATACGAACGGCAGCAGAAGGGCAGATTGCGCGAGCACTTTCAGCTCAACGCCGACATCGTCGGCGAGGCTTCGGTTGTCGCCGACGCCGAGCTCCTCGCGCTGGCCATCGACATCATGCGCGCGCTGGGACTGACATCGAGTGATGTTCGCGCCCGCGTCTCGGATCGGCAGCTGCTCACCGCAGTTCTCGCCGAGGTCGGAGTCAAGTCCGCGGAAATGCCGGTGGTTTTCGCGGCGATCGACAAGCTTGGTCGCGAGCCGCGCGACGTCACTCTTGGCAAGGTCGAGAAAGCGGTTTCCAGTGCCGAAGCCCGCAAGGGCGTTGCACGCATCCTCGACAACACGACGGACTTGAACGCGCTGGCTGCCGACTTTCGCAACTCGGCCGACGTGATGGAAGCGGTGACGCACATGCGACAGTATCTGAACTTTCTCGACGCACTCGGCGTTGGCGAATGGGTCGATTTCGATCTCTCGATCGTGCGCGGGCTGGCTTACTATACAGGGAAGGTGTTCGAGCTGTTCGACGCCAAGGGCGAGTTCCGGGCGATTTGCGGTGGTGGCCGGTATGATGACCTGTTGTCGACAATCGGGGGCGTCGATCTCCCTGCACTCGGCTTTGGAATGGGCGACGTGGTGCTGACGGAGATTCTGCGGTCGCGAAATCTGCTTCCGACACCGGAATTCGGAACGGACTATTGGGTTGCTGCCGACGACGAGACAATGCTCCCCGACGTGATGAGCGTCGCGGGGCGCCTTCGCGCCAAATCGAAGAGCGTGGAATACGCCTTGAAGTCGCAAACGCTGGCGCGGCAGCTCAAGACGGCGTCGACAGTCGGCGCCAGGCAAGTCGTGCTTTTGAATCGTGATGATTTCGCAAACGGAAAGGTGACAGTGAAGACTCTCTCGGATGGATCGGAGCAGAGCGTGGCTCTCGACGCATTCCTCAATTCCTTATAACTCTTCCCGCTTCCCGCTTCCCCCTTCCCTCGAATGGCCGACGACAAGAAACTGACAAAACGCTCCGAGGATTTCAGCGCCTGGTACAACGAGGTGGTGCTGCGCGCCGAGCTCGCTGACTATTCCCCCGTGCGAGGCTGCATGGTGATCAGACCGCGCGGCTACGGGATCTGGGAGAGAATGCAACAGCAGCTCGACACGATGTTCAAGGACACCGGACACGAGAACGCCTACTTCCCGCTGTTGATCCCCGAAGGCTTTCTCCACAAGGAAGCCGAGCACGTAGAAGGCTTTGCGCCTGAGACGGCGGTCGTCACCCACGGCGGTGGGAAGAAACTCGAGGAGCCTCTGATCATCCGCCCCACTTCCGAAACCATCATTTATGCGATGTATGCGAAGTGGGTGCAGAGCTATCGTGACCTCCCCATCCTCATCAACCAGTGGGCGAACGTGGTGCGCTGGGAGATGCGGACGAGACTGTTCCTGCGGACTCTGGAATTCCTCTGGCAGGAAGGGCACACCGCGCACGCCACTCACGACGAGGCCGAAGAGGAGGCGCGTCGTATGCTCGGCGTCTATCGCGATTTCATGGAAGGCTGGATGGGAATGCCCGTCGTCACCGGTCAGAAGACCGACGCGGAGAGATTCGCCGGCGCGCTGCGCACGTATTCATGCGAAGGCATGATGCAGGACAACAAGGCGCTCCAGGCCGGAACATCGCACAACCTCGGACAGAACTTCGCCAAGGCCTTCGAGCTGAAATTCCAGACCGAGTCAGGCGGGATGGACTACGCCTGGAACACGAGTTGGGGCGTCTCGACGAGATTGGTCGGCGGTCTGGTGATGACGCACGGCGACGACAACGGCCTTCGCGTGCCTCCGCTGCTCGCGCCGATTGAGATCGTGATCGTTCCCATCTGGCGCTCCGAGGAAGACAAGGGACGCGTAAAGGCGGCCGCGCATCTCGTCAAGGAGAGTCTGCTCGGCTGGGAGCGTCGAGTTCCCGGGCGCCTGCGCGTGCACGTCGACGATCGAGAAGGGATGAAGCCGGGGGCCAAATATTACGAATGGGAGCTGCGAGGAATTCCTTTGCGGCTGGAGCTGGGACCACGTGATCTCGATCAGAATCAGGCGGTGATGGTGCGACGCGACACCGGAGAAAAAAAGCCCGTCTCACTCGGATCGGTTGGGGAAGATGCCGCCGAGATGCTGCATCAGATACAGGAATCGATGCTCATCGACGCTCGCGAGCGAAGGGAGCAGAACAGCATCCGCGGTGGCATCACCTACGACAAGTTCCGCGAGGTGATGGACGGCGAAGGCGCGTTCGTCTACGCCGGCTGGTGCGGCGATCCCAAGTGCGAGGCTGAAATCAAGGAAGAGACCAAGGCGACGATTCGCGTTCTCCCCGACGAGGAATTCAGGTCCGCCGATCCTCCGAAGACGTGTCTCAAGTGCGGCCGGCCTTCCACCGCCGAGGCGCTGTGGGCAAAGGCGTACTAGGCGGACGGGATGTGGAGGACGGGCAATCGACTCGAGTGAAGCAACCTGACGCGGCGGGCGAGAAGATGACCCGGAGCGAAGATCGCTCGCGCTTCGAGGAGGTCTCGCTCGAAATGATTGCGCGCGAAATCGGAACGCCGTGTTACGTGTACAGCGCGGCAAGGATCCGGGCGCAGTTCGATCAGCTGCGCGCCGCCGTCAGTACGGTCGACGCCCGCCTCCACTACAGCGTCAAGGCGAATTCCAGCATCGCCATTCTCGCTTTGTTGCGGGAGCTCGGCGCCGGCCTCGACATCGTCTCGGGCGGCGAGCTTTTTCGTGCCCTGAAGGCGGGCTACTCCGGCAAGGACATCGTCTTCAGCGGTGTCGGCAAGACCGAACGGGAGATGGACGAGGCGCTGCGCGCTCAGGTTCTCCTCTTCAACGTCGAGTCTGAGCAGGAGCTGCACGTCCTCGACGCAGTCGCAAAACGACTGGGCACGAAAGCACCCGTCGCAATCCGCGTAAATCCGGAAGTGCTCGTCGACACGCCGCATCCGTACACTCGTAATGGCGAGAAGGGAATGAAGTTCGGCATTCCGTTCGACGAAGCGCTGTCGGTGGCGAAGGTTGCCGCTTCATTGCCGAACCTCCGCCTGCTCGGCCTTGACATGCACGTCGGATCGCAGATCTCGCAGTTCGCTCCGTATGAAGTCGGGCTGCAGCGGCTGCTGCACCTGCGCCGCGAAATCGAGCGCGACACGAAAGTAAAGCTCGAGTACCTCGACATCGGTGGCGGCCTGGCGGTGACCTACGACGCCGCAGAGCGCGCCGTCGACGTCAGTCAGTTCGGCAAGGTGATAAGCGCGCTGGTCGGCGGATCGGGCCTCAAGATCATTCTCGAGCCGGGGCGGTTTCTGGTCGGCAACGCCGGCGTCCTCCTCACCCGCGTTCTCTACCGGAAGCGGAGCGGCGGAAAGGAGTTCATCATCACCGACGCCGGGATGACGGACCTGCTGCGTCCTTCGCACTACAACGCCTTCCATCGGATCGAGGCGGTGCATCCGAGCGGAAAGACGACCGTGGCGGATGTCGTCGGCCCCATTTGCGAGAGCGGGGATTTCCTGGCACTCGACCGGCAGATCGATGACGCCCAGCCGGGCGATCTTCTTGCGGTTCAGTCAACCGGTGCCTACGGATTCGTGATGGCCTCCAACT
>JBKOVX010000380.1:0-2498 GCA_046724115.1 Gemmatimonadota bacterium
GAGTTGGAGACGTCCACGACGACGTCGGCACCCTTCAGGACTTCGGCCAACCCCTCGCCTGTGAGCGTATTGACGCCAGTGTTCGGCGCTGCTGGTACTGCTTCGTTGCCCTGGTCACGGAGCTTGCCGACGACCTTCGAGCCGATCAGCCCGGTGCCGCCTATGATGACGATTCTCATGGTGATTGCTCCAATTGCTGTTGGCTCTCACGTTGACCCGAGGAGCGCACTGCCGACGCAGCCACCTGCGGCCGGCGCGTCGCGTGCTCCACTGCCCACGCCAGTGCGTAGTCGGCGACCTCCTCCCATCCTTTCTGAGCAGGCATGAGATGCGAGCGCCCCGCGAATTCCTTGATCTCCGTGATCGTGTTCGATTTGTAATGCTTGAGGTTCGAGCGTTGGATCGCGGGCGGCATCAGATGATCTTCGCCCCCCGAAATGAATAGAAGTGGCGCCCGAGCGTCGTTGTGGTAGTCGACTGCTACGTCCTGCGGGCCGGGGATGAAATTTGCGAGCACGCTGTCCCAGAAAATGCCGCCTGACGCCGGGACGTAGTATCGGTCGTACGTTGCGCGCGCGTCCGCTTCCTCAAAAGTGTTAGTGAAGATGTAGCGCCATTGCTCGTACGTGAGCGGCACTGCCTTGTGACGATTCGCAGGATTCTTCAGCACCGGGAACGACGCTTTGATCTGCGCCAGCGGCGTGACGCGCACGCCTTCGGTAGGTGCGGAGTCGATCACAACTCCGACCGCGCCGTAGCCGCGATCGAGCAACAGCTGCGTAAACGCTCCACCCGCCGAATGACCCATGATGATCGGTGCCTCCTCGAGTCCCCCGACAACGGTTTCGAGCCGCGTCATGATCGCGGGAACGGTCAGGCGTTCGATTGGCGAAGGATCGCGCTTGAGCGCTTCGACCTCGACCTCGAAGCCTGGATACGCTGGAGCGAGCACGCGATAGCCTTTGGCCTCGTAGCGTGTGATCCAGTTTTCCCAGCTTCGCGGCGTCACCCAGAAGCCGTGAACCAACACAATTGTCTTGGGACCTTTCGCTGGAGCTGGCATTGTGCGTCTCCTGTTTGAAGGTGAGGAGGAGGGTTCAGGAGAACTATGCGATGGGGCGTCGTGCGGCGGAACTACACTTTCGATGAACGTTTGACGTTCCCTCGCGGGCTCTGGTATCCCCTCCTGCGGCATTGAGGTGAGTTGAGTGCTGTGATACCTGGCCACTCGTGCTTGCTCTTCACGGGCCTGTCGCGTCAAATTCTCGCGCTACACGATCGCAGCGACCTCGGCGTGCCGACGCCAGACGCTGCAGGCGACAGAAATTCGTGTTCCACACTGAACCTGCTGCGGTCCGCCGATGACAAGACGCAAACTGCCTCTGTCGCTCGCTCTTCTGCTGCTCGGCACCTGCAAAAGCGATGTCACACCGCCGAGCGAGACGAAACCGCCGAATCCGCAGGCCGTGTCGGTACTCACCCAGCACAATGACAACAGCCGGTCAGGCTGGAACGACCACGAAACAGCACTGACCACCGCTAACGTGAACGCTGGCCGGTTCGGCATGGTATTTACGCTCCCAGTGGACGACCAGGTGTATGTTCAGCCTCTGGTCGCTGGCCACGTCAACATCAGCGGCAGCCTTCACAACGTTGTCCTCGTTGCCACGGTCAACAACACGGTCTACGCGTTTGACGGAGATGACGGCACACTGTTCTGGCAAAAGAACTTCACGGCGCCGGGCATGCGGCCGCCGAGAAACACCGATATGACAGGCGCGTGTTCCGGCTCGTATACGGATTTCAGCGGCAACATCGGGATCGTCGGCACGCCGGTGATCGATGCCGCCACAGCGACGATGTATTTCGTTGCGCGAAGTACCACTGGCCCCACGTTCGTTCAGTACCTGCATGCCGTGAGCATCATCGATGGGCATGAAATGTCCGGAGGCCCGACGCAAATCACCGCCACCTACGCGGGCAATGGCGACGGAAGCGTCGGCGGCGTGATTGCTTTCGATGCACAGCGCCAGAACCAGCGTCAGGGTTTGACGCTGCTCAACGGCGTCGTCTATGTGAGTTTTTCGTCCCACTGCGACTGGGGCCCGTACCATGGATGGATACTTGGATACGACGCTTCGACGATGCAGCAGCGGATTGTCTACAACGACACTCCCAACGGAGACGCGGGTGGAATGTGGGAAAGCGGAACCGGCATGGCTGCGGATGCCCAGGGCAATCTTTATGTGGTGACGGGCAACGGTGCGGTGGGGGACGCCGGTGATCCGACGAATCCGATCAATCGCGGCTCGAGCGCGCTCAAACTCACCCCGACCGGTTCGACACTGCACGTTGCGAGTTACTTCACGCCCTACAATTACCAATTCCTCAACGACAATGACCTGGATTACGGAGGGATGGGCGCGTTGCTGATTCCCAATTCAAGCCTTTACCTGACCGGCGGTAAGGACGGTAAGCTCTACCTATTGAACAAGGAC
>JBKOVX010000043.1:0-3696 GCA_046724115.1 Gemmatimonadota bacterium
GTTCAGGCCGGGCGACGCCCTGGTCGGTTAGCGACCGGCGGAGGCACGGCTGGCGACGTATCGCTGGCTGCCGGAGAGGTGCTCGATGCCGTCGGGAGAATGGGAACCGCCGGCGTGCTCGACGCTGCGGGACGCAATGTGTCGGGCGTCGTTGGTTTTTCTGGCGTGGCCGGCGCCGCCTTCAGAATTCTGAGCGCAACACTGACCTGCTGACCCGCGACAACGTTGATGCTGTCGTCGACGACACCGAGCGCTGGATGCCAGGCGCGGACGTGGTACTTGCCGGCCGGAATGCCATCGATGCTGAAGGTTCCGTTGGCCGCCGTCTGCGCGTAGTAGGGATGATCGAGCACGGCGATCCAGGCGTGTGTCCATGGGTGCTGCTCACATACTACTTCGATCTCCGCGGCTTCCGTGATTCGATCGACTGGCACGACTTCACCATCGTCGTTGAACGGCGCGACGCCGGCGATCTGGCCCGTGCCGACGTTTATGAACTTGTTGGTGTGGAGCGTTCGATCGTCGTTGGTGACGTTGAGCGTACCGCTAGTGGACATCACCTGGACATACGGATCGAGTGTGCAGCCGTCATTGGTGAGATCGTAGCGGCGCTCGATGGGAAAAGCCTTCCCGGTACGAATGTCGGTGAGCCAGACTATCGCTCCCGCGACCCGAGTCCCGCTGAGAGTGACGTTCTTCGCCACGATCGAATTGCCGCAGACGTTCTGGTCGACGGATGGCCGGATCACTTCCGGGATGGGCACAGTCCCCGCGAAATCGACGGTGCCGGTGATCGTGCCGCCCGCCGCGACCGGCGCGACCTTGTACGGCTGCGTCGCCGGAGCGATCACCGACGGACGCGGAGGAACTCCGTCGTCGAGTGATCCCTTGCGTGGATGTGCGGACGCAGTGTCGTCGCGAGCACACGACAAAGTGGCCGCGAGGATTATTGAAAAGCCGAGCAACCGGCGGAGCATTTATTTCGAGCCGAGGTAGAAAAGTCTCTTAACGAAGGGGCAAGCGATGTGCCGCGCCAGTCGCGTCGTAAACGCGCTTCCCTCCGATCCATGTGGAAATTACGCGGGTGGCGAGGATTTCGGTGTCGGGGACGCGCATAATGTCCTTATCGAGCACCGTGAAGTCCGCGTACTTCCCGGGCGTCAAGGAACCCAGCACCGATTCCTGGAATCCGGCAAAAGCAGGCCAGATCGTCATGGACTGAAGAGCTTCTTCGCGCGTCATCTTCTGCTCCGGGTACCAGCCTCCCGCCGGCCAGTTCGTCGGATCCTGCCTGGTGACTGCCGCGTGAAACGTGAGCAGCGGATTCACTTCTTCGACCGGGAAATCGGTTCCGTTGGGAATGATGACGCCGGTGTTGAGCAGCGACCGCCAGGCATACGCCCCGCGAATTCTCTGCGGTCCGACGCGATCCTCGGCCCAGCGCATGTCGCTCGTCTGATGCGTCGCCTGCATCGACGGAATCACGCCGAGCTGTGCGAAGCGTGGAATGTCCTGCGGGCTGATCACCTGCGCGTGCTCGATGCGGAACCGATGATCGGCCCTCGGAAAACTCCGCAGCGCCGCATCGAAGGCGTCGAGTACGATCCGGTTGCCGCGATCGCCAATGGCGTGGACGTTGATCTGAAATCCGCGCCGCAGGGCCCAATCCGCCCATGCGCGAATGTGCTCGGGCCGCGAGACGAGCAAGCCGGAGTTGGTGGGTTCGTCGCTGTAGGGTGCGAGGAGCGCCGCGCCGCGTGAGCCGAGCGCTCCGTCGGCGTAAAGCTTTATCGCGCGGATCCAGAGGTGCCCATCGTAGAGGTCGTTCTGCGGCCCGCGCTGGATGTACGGATTCCGCTGCGCCGCGGAGGACCCCGGCTCGCCGGGATCGCTCAGCATCACGTAATTCCGAAGGTTGTAATTCCCTTCCCGCGCCAGATCCTCGAAGACGCTGATGGTCTCGGCATCTTCTCCAGGGTCGTGAACTCCGGTGAGCCCCCAGCGGTTGGCTTCAGCGATGGCGGCGAGAGTCGCTCTGCGTTTGTCGGCGCGCGTGGCGGCCGGGATCGCGCGCGCGATCAGGTTCTGCGCGTTATCGACGAAGACTCCCGCCGGCGCGCCCGACGCGGTGCGAATGATTCGTCCGCCGGCGGGATCCGGCGTCGATGGAGTAACGCGAGCGAGCACAATCGCTCGCGCGTTTGCGAGCAGGGCGTGGCCATCGATGCGGGTGAGAACCACTGGATTGTTCGGAAACGCGCGAGAAAGCGCGTCGTGCGTCGGGAATTCCTTCGTCGGCCACCGGTTCTGATCCCATCCTCTCCCAAGAATCCACTGGCCCGGCTGGACATTTTTTGCCCAGGCTCTGACCCGCGCAATGACCTCGTCATACGACGTGGAGCCGGCGAGATTCACCCGCTGCAACGTGGTGCCGAGTCCGAGGAGGTGCGCGTGCGCATCGGTCAATCCGGGCACGACCGTGGCGCCATGGAGGTCGATGACAGTCGTGGAAGGAGTCGCGAGCGCCCTGGCTTCGGCGTCGGATCCGACGAACAGCACCCGCCCGCCACGAACCGCGAGCGCTGTCACCACGGGGCGCGCGTTGTCTACGGTGTAGATGTGGCCGTTGGTGAGGACGAGGTCCGCAGACGACTGCGCTCCGAGCACCGCCGGTGCGAGCGCAAGAACTGCGAGGTAGGTTGAGAGATGTTTCATAGCGCCGGAGTTTGCCGCGTCGAGCACCGCGACACAAGGTTCATGGACTCGTGAACGTTCGCGCGCTGCGCTGGATCGCCGCCGTTTTTCTTCTCGCTGGGTGCGCTCACCTGCCATCACAACCGCGCGGGCAACCGACGTACTGGGGATTCACCGGGCCGTGGGATCGTCGCAGCGATTCGTCGGTGATGGATCACGGAGCCGGTCTGGCGCAGATCATCACCGGCTGGATCGCTCTCGACACGACGAGCTTCCGTCCCCTCCTTCTTTACCCGGACACCATCGGCAGTCTTCCCGGGGTCGCGCAGCGCAAAACTGCGTTGATTACTTCGTACTTCGGCAATCGATTCCACCCAGAGATCATTCGCGGCATCGGCGGCAGTCCGCAGGTGGCGGCGATCACCGCCGGCGCAATCGCGTCGCTGGTCGACTCCGGTGGATACCGCAGCATCGTGATGGACTTCGAAGGAATGACGCCCCGCGACCTGGACCAGCTGCTCACGGTCACGAGAGCTGTCGCTGATTCCGTGCGCGCCCACGGAGTATCGACCATCGTGGTCGCCGTGCCGGCCGGCGATACTGCTGCTTATCCCGGGGCGCTGCTGCTCCAGCCTGCCGATCTCATCATGGCGGTACTGTACGACCAGCATTGGAGCGGGTCTCCACCTGGACCGATCGCCGCTCCCGACTGGGTGATGAGGAATCTCGGCACCCGCGTCGCCGAAGTCGGAGCGGCGCGAATCGTCGCTGCGTTTCCGATCTACGGCTATCGCTGGCGCCGAGCTGCCGAGACGGAGGTGATCAGCTATGACGACGCGCGACGTCTCACCGACATGACCAACACGCCGCTCGCCCGGGATCATGCTTCGGCCACGCTGCACGCGTTGTCGCCGGAAGGGTGGGAAATCTGGGTGACCGACAGGGTGTTGCTCGCCGGTCTCGTGAGGGACGCGCGACAACTCGGTGTGACGACTTTCGCGC
>JBKOVX010000172.1:0-2921 GCA_046724115.1 Gemmatimonadota bacterium
CACAAGGGCGGGCCCTCTGTCATCGTGACGCCCTTGTCGTAGTGGCGGCGCGCTTCGCGAGCTCGCCGGTAATCGTCGTCAAAAAATCCTTGTAGGAAAGCGGCTTCGCGATATAGCCGTCGCACCCTGCGGCACGAATACGCTCTTCGTCACCCTTCATCGCCAAAGCGGTAGGCGCGATAACGGGAATGTCGCGGGTCGCGGGGTCGGCCTTGAGAAGTGCAGTCGCTTTTAGACCGTCCATGCCGGGGAGCTGGATGTCCATCAGGATAAGATCGGGCTGCTCTGCGCCCGCCAGCGCAACCCCTGTCTCCGCATCACTCGCCTTGAGGACGGTGTGTCCCGCGGACTCGAGCAGGAACGTCGCCAGGGTCATATTCGCCGCGTTGTCCTCGACTACCAGCACTTTCGCCATGTCAGGCGACTGCCAGCCGACGAGACATGGCTCGTCTAATTTCAGTGGCAAAGCGGGTTCCGCTGAAGTCTGCTTTCTCCATGATCGTCGACACAAATCCGTTCAGCTTGTCGCGATCCTCGGCAGTGATCGACTTGGATGTTACGACCAGGATCGGTATCGTCGCCGTCGCCGGATCCTCATGCAGCGCATCTACCACATCGAAACCGCTCACGTCGGGCATCAGCAGGTCGAGTACGATCAGATCAGGCAGCTCCTTTTTCGCGATGTCGATTCCCTCCTGGCCCCCATAAGCGCGGACCAGACTGCTCGCCAAACCGTCGATGTGTAGCGCGATCAGCTCCACACACTTGGGATCATCGTCGATTACCAGAATGTGCAGCCTTCCACCCGGCTTCACAGGGATCATGCCGAGCCCGGTGAGCGCATCGTAGAGCTCCTGGCGGGAAATCGGTTTTTGTATCACCGCCGCAGCGCCGAGCGCGAATCCCTTGTTCCGATCAGCAACAATAGAGACAATGACGATCGGAATCTGTCGCAGCGCCGACATCCGCTTGAGGCGACCGAGTAATTCCCAGCCGTCCATCTTCGGCAGCATGATATCCAGCGTTATCAGGGACAGCGCATGCTGTTCGGCGAGAATGAGCGCTTCTTCGGCGGTCGCCGCGTGGACGACCTTGAAGCCCTCCGCTTCGAGGTGCACCCGAATCAGGTCAGCGGATTTCAGGTCGTCTTCAACGACGAGCGCGATGCGATCACCGGGCAAAACTGATGCGGACGGCGCGACGGCGATTTGTATCTCGCCTGTTACCTCCTCTTTCGCCCTCAACGGAAGCCAGACCGTGAAGCGCGAACCGTCTCCAACTGCGCTTTCCACGGCCAGGGTCCCGCCGTGGAGCTCGGCCAGCAACTTGATCATCGCCAGGCCGAGACCTGTTCCCTGATATTTTCTTGACAGGCCGCTATCGATCTGACTGAACGGCTTGAACAACGCTTCCAGCCCATCTGGTGAAATTCCGATTCCAGTATCCGTGACACTGATCTCGAGAAACTCTTCGTACCCGTTTTCCGTCAAGGGAAAGACACGGCCCCTCGCCCCGCTGTGCAGCTGACCGACCTCCGCTCGGGAGACACGGGTGGCTTTCAAGGTCACTTCGCCGCCATCGACGCTGAACTTGACGGCGTTGGATAGCAGGTTGTACACGATCTGCTTCACCTTGCGGGCGTCGGCGCGAATGGACCCGAGCTCACGTGGCGCATCCAGAGTCAGGTTGATATGGCGCGCCTGCGCCTTCTCCTTGATGATCGACAAGCTGTTGGCGAACAACGACGAGATCTGCACCGACTCGAGATCGAGCATCATCTTGCCGGCTTCGACCTTGGACAGGTCGAGGATATCGTTGATCAGCGAGAGAAGGTGCTTACCGCTGCTGAAGATGTCGCCGATGAACTTTTTCTGTTGATCGCTCAGATCGCCGATTAGCCCATCGGCCAGCACCTCGGAGAAGCCGATGATCGCATTGAGCGGCGTTCTCAGCTCGTGCGACATGTTGGCGAGGAATTCGGACTTCATTCGACTCGCTTCTTCCAGCTCGGCGTTTTTCTGTTGGAGTCTTTGCTCGAAGAGCTTCAGCTCCGTGACGTCGCGCGCCGCGGCAAATACACCCTTCAGCACTCGATCTCGATCATGAAAGGTCGTCGCGTTGTAAGAGACAACGGTGAGAGTGCCATCGCGGGCGCGCGCGGTGAGCTCGTAGTTCGTGACTTTCCCTTCACTAAGGACGCGATTGATTCCCGCCTCGGCGCGGGCTGAGTCGGTGAAATAGTTCTTGAACGGCGCGCCGATCAGCTCGTCGCGCGTGCAGCCAGTCAAAGCCTCCATCTGCTTATTGCAGTCGGTCATGATGCCGCGCGGATCCGTCGTCATCAGCGCGTCGATGCTGCTCTCCACCAGCGACCGCGTGTAGAAGTGCTGGTCGCGCAGGCGCTGATCGAGCTTCATCCTCTCCTCTTCGATCTGCTTGCGGGCCGTGTTGTCCGTGCCGATGAGCAAGTATCCGATGATCGCGTCGTCCGCATCGCGGAGCGCCGTAACCGAAACGACTGCCGGAAAGCGGCTCTTGTCCTTGCGGATGTACGTCAGCTCGTAAATGTCTTCTATGCCGCGAGAAGCCTTGAACACCAGCGCCTCGAAGCCCGGGGCAATCTCGGTTCCTACCTCGGCGCTCAGCGCTCTCGCACGCGCGATGATTTCCTGCGAATCGGAGATGTCCGCCGGGGTGATCTTGTTGACAACTTCCGCCGCGGCGTAGCCGAGCATGGTCTCGGCGCCGACGTTGAAGATCTGGATGACGCCCTTGGCATCGGTGGCGATGCTGGAAAAATTGGCGCTGTTGAAGATTGCGTTCTGGAGTGCGCCGGCGTTGAGCACTGCCTGCTGCTGGCGACGGTCCGTGTTGAAGTCAGCTCCCTCCGCGGCGATTTTGCGCGAGCTGAACACGTGCCC
>JBKOVX010000377.1:0-5458 GCA_046724115.1 Gemmatimonadota bacterium
GCTCACGCCCCTGCCGATCGCCGGAGGCGGCTCGTCGAGTGTGACTGTTCCCGCCGAGGGCTGTCTGAAGACACCTTTCGATTCGTTCGCCATGAGGGAAGAGGGAAGGGGAAGAGGGAAGGGGGAAGCGGTCTGTTATCCGTGGACTGCGGCGAGCGGAAGATACCGCTCAGGTGGATGTACGCCACCGGCTTCTTTTTGTTGCTCCCAGCTGATCGTCGTGGGCGTTTGCTTGATGCAGTGAACGAAGTGTCCGGGCGCTTTTTCCTCGAGCGGGGGGACGATCTTCATGCAGGCGACGTCCTTCGCCGGATGGTGGCAGCGCGGATGGAAGACGCAGCCCGGAGGCGGATTCGCCGGCGACGGAACGTCGCCCGATAGAATGATTCTTTTCTTGCGCGACTTGGGATCGGCGACGGGAACGGCCGAGAGCAGAGCCTGGGTGTAGGGCATGAGCGGCTCGCGGTAGAGATCGTCCGCCGTCGCCAGCTCCACGATCTTGCCGAGATACATCACGGCGACACGGTCGGCGATGTGCTCGACAACCGACAGGTCGTGCGCGATGAACATGTAGGTGAGATTGTGGAGGTTCTGCAGATCCTCGAGCAGGTTGATTACCTGCGCCTGGACCGAGACGTCGAGCGCCGACACGGGCTCGTCACAGACGATGAACTTCGGCTCGACCGAGAGCGCTCGAGCGATGCCAATGCGCTGGCGCTGGCCACCCGAGAACTCGTGCGGGTAGCGCGTCGCGTACTCGGGACGAAGTCCAACCTCACTCAGCAGCTGGCTCACGCGCGCATCAGCCGCGGCTCCTTCCGCCAGCTTGTGAATCGTGAGACCCTCACGAATGATTGCCCCGACCGTCATCCGCGGATTGAGCGACGACACCGGATCCTGGAAGATGATCTGCATCTCTCGCCGGATGGCGCGCAGCTCCGACGTGCCCATGGCGCGGATGTCCCGCCCCTCGAAATGGATTTCTCCCGAGGTTGGCTCGAGCAGACGGAGAATCGACCGGCCCGCGGTCGTCTTTCCACAGCCCGACTCGCCGACGACGCCAAGCGTCTCGCCGCGAGCGACGTCGAAGGAGACGTCATTGACGGCCTTCACCGCTCCGACCTGTCGGGAGAAGACGCCTTTCTTGATCGGAAACTCCTTACGGAGATTCCGCACTGAGAGCAACGCGCCCCCGGCCCTCGACTCCACGCCCCTCGGCGCCTCACTCATGCCGCGCTGACTCCCTCGACCACGACTAGCGGCTCGTGCGGATGATTGCGGCGCTCCGGCTCGCGCGCGAGATGGCAGCGGGACACGTGACCTGCTCCAACGTCGTAGAGCGGCGGGTGCTCGCGCTCCGGCAGATCCCACGAGTACGGGCAGCGCTCCCGGAAGCGGCACCCATGCGGCCAGTTGGTCGGTGCGGGGACGGTTCCTGGAATGACGTTGAGCCGCTCCTGGTCGTGGCCGATGTGCGGCATCGAGTGCATGAGCCCCTCGGTGTAAGGATGATGCGGATGCGCAAAGAGCTCTGTCACCGAGGCTTCCTCCACTATCTCTCCCGCATACATCACGATGACTCGCGACGTCGTCTCGGCGATGACGCCGAGATCGTGGGTGATCATCAGAACCGACGTCCCGAATTCCTTCTGCAGGTGCATCAGCAAATCGAGAATCTGCGCCTGAATCGTCACGTCGAGCGCCGTCGTCGGCTCGTCGGCGATGACGAGAGCGGGCTTCATGATCAGCGCCATCGCGATCAGCACGCGTTGCCGCATTCCTCCCGAGAGCTGATGCGGGTACTGCTTCGCTCTCTCCTCCGGCGCCGGGATTCCCGTCAGCGCCAGAGTCTCCACGGCGCGATCCCACGCCTTTTTCCGGCTCAATCCGGCGCGGATCCTCGCCACTTCGGCGACCTGGTCTCCAACCGTGAACACAGGATTGAGCGCCGACATCGGCTCCTGGAAAATCATCGAGATGCGATTGCCGCGGATGCGGCGCATCTCATCGTCGGGGAGAGTGACGAGATCCTTGCCCTCGAATTCAGTGCGGCTTCCGGGCTCGATCCGGCCGGGTGGTTGAATCAAGCGGAGAATCGAGAGTGCGGTCACTGATTTTCCGCAGCCTGACTCTCCGACGATTCCGACTGTCTCTCCAGCGCCGACATCGAACGAAACGCCATCGACGGCTCTGGCAACGCCGCTCTCGGTGTAGAACCAGGTGCGCAAGTCGCGGATCGAGAGGAGTGGAGAGGTCATGTCAGGACCGTCGCTCGTAGACGTCGCGCAGCGCTTCGCCGAGGATGTTGAGCATCATCACCGTCAGCACCATGAAGAGACCCGGAAAGAGTGACAGCCACCAGAGTTGTGCGACCTGATCGGCACCATCCTGAATGATGTTCCCCCAGCTCGCAAGCGGTTGCGGTACGCCAATCCCGATGTACGAGAGGCCTGCTTCGAGCACGATCACGTGCGCGACTCCGATCGTCGCGGCAACGGCAATCGGCGAGACCAGATTCGGAAGCAGGTGCCTCGCCAGAATCCGCCGACGGCTCGCGCCCAGCGCCTGCGCGGCGGTCACGAATTCCGCGTGTTTCAACGCAAGAACCTGACCTCTAACGATCCGACTGAGGCCGAACCAGCCAGTCAAGCCGAGGAATAAAACCAGTGCGCCGATCGAGAGGTGCGGCCACGCCACCAGCACGCCGAGCAGCAGCAGCAAGCGCGGAATCGAAAGGAATGCGTCGAGAATGCGCATCATCGCGGCGTCGACGAGGCCTCCCAGATATCCGGCGATGGCGCCGTAAGCGACTCCAAGAGTCAGGCTTACGATGGTCGCCAGAATCCCAATCGTGAGCGACAAGCGCGCGCCATAAAGCACTCTGCTCAAAACATCTCTGCTGTACGGATCGGTGCCGAATGGATGGGCGAGCGATGGAGGAAGGTCCTTGAGCGCGACGATATCTGGTTGCGCGGCGGGATCGTACGGCGCGATAAAGGGCGCGAGTGCGCCTAGCAGCACGATGACACCGAGCACGACGACGGCAATGCGCGACGAGCGTTTGCGCATGATGATCCGCACGGTGAGGCCGAGCGGAGTCTCGCGCGGGCGAGGCGGGCTAGAGATTACGGAGTCGAGGGTCGGCCCAGACATAGAGCAGATCGGCGAGAAGACTTCCCAGCGTGACCATGATGCTGCCGATGATCACGCCGCCAACGACGAGTGGATAATCCCGCGTGCTGATGGCGTTGATGACGGCGTAGCCCATTCCCGGCCAGGCGAAAATCCGCTCGACGAAGAAGGCGCCGGTGAGCAGCGCGGGGAAGGAGAGTCCGATCAAAGTGATGATCGGCAGCAATGCGTTGCGCAGCGCGTGACGCCGCAGAATCTCGCGCTCCGTCAAGCCCTTCAGGCGCGCGGTGCGGATGAAGTCGGCGGGAAGCACGTCGAGCAGGGCTGCGCGCTGATACCTCGCGACCGATGCGGACGCGAGAAGAGTCAGCGTCAGTGCCGGAAGAGCGAGATGGCGAAGGCGATCGACGATGCGACCTCCGAGCCCCAGATACTCGTGCATCACGGCATCGACGTCACCGCCGACCGGGAAAATCGGCAACCAGTAGGTCAGTGCCAGCAACGCGAGTATCGCCAGCCAGAAATCCGGCATCGAAAAAAAGAGGAGGGAAATTCCGCTGAGGACGTGATCGATCATCGATCCTCGCCGCGCGACCTGGATGAGCGCGACGAGGATACCGAGAGCAAAGCTGGCGACCAACGCGACTCCCATCAGCAACAGCGTTTTGGGCAGGGCCCTGCCGAGTACCTCACTGACCGGACGATCGTGTGAGAACGACCAACCGAGCTCACCGTGGGCGAGGGCGCCGACGTAGCGAACGAATTGCTCGGGCAGCGGTCGATCGAGACCGTATTGTGAGCGCAGCGTCTCGCGCACCCGCTCGCTGACGTTCGGGTTGTCCAGCACCGCGCTGAACGGATCACCGGGCGCGATATGAATGAGAACAAAGGTGATTGCGGCGACGATCGCGACGATCACCGCCGCCTGGAGCAGACGTCGCGCGATGTAGCGGATCACCCGCTACGGAGTTTTCGGTGCCGCCGGCTGCGCGCCTGATGGCACAGCCGGCAGGCTGTCGCGCGCGATCCACTTGTCACGCGGTATCGACCACTGTGAAATGTGTGCCCACCACGCATCGGGTCTCAGCGTTGTCAGCTCCAGTCGCGAATGATATCCGACAGTCGGCCTCGGCTCGGCGAGCCAAATGGCCGGCGCGTCCTGGATGATCGTCTCGTATGCGTTGGTGAAATAATCCTTCCGTTTCGCCATGTCGAAGGACGCCAGCGCGCTGTCGACGTAGGCGTCGAACACTGGACTCTCGTAGGAGCCGAAATTGTTGCCGCCGGCGCGCGACGACAGGGTTCCCCACGATCCTCTCACCGAGCCAGGGCTTGGCTGGGTGTTCCACTGACCGATGTATGCGTCGAAGGTGTGGCTCTTGTCCTTGGCGACCAGGGCGGGGAACTCCATCTGCTCGACTTCTACTTTCACACCGGCACGACGGAGCTGCTCCTGCAGGAGCACCGCCATCTGGACTCTCACCTTACTGCTCGATGGGACGGAGATGGTGAACTGGAGCGGACGGCCGCTGCGGGTGCGCATGCTGTCGCTGGTGGTGACGCGCCACCCGAGTGAATCGAGGAGCTGACGCGCGCGAGCAAGGTCGAAGGGTATCTGCGGGAGGTTCGGGTCCGTCGTTGGATAAGCGCGCACGGTCGGGCCGAGTGCCGGCAGGGCGAGCGTGTCAAAGGTGCTGCGGACGAGTGAGACCCGGTCCGTCGCCATCGTCAAGGCGCGACGCAGCTCGCGGTTTCCGAGAACCGGGTGAGGACGATCGTGATTGGCGGGATCGCGCAGGTTGAATTGCAAGAACTGATACGACAAGGCGCGGTAAGGCCTCGTCTTCAGCTCCGGATGCTTGGCGACTTCGGGGAGATTCTCCAAACGCAGCTGCTCGAAGAAGTCGGTTTCTCCGCTGAGGAACCGCGTCACGGCCGTATTGAAGTCCGGCGCGATGCTCCAGATGAGACGATTGATGTTCGGTCGTCCGCGGTAGTTGGCAGTGTCCGCGGTTAGCTCGACTACCGCGCGTGGAATCCAGCGGACGAACCGGTATTGCCCGGACCCGATTGGGTGCTTTCCAGCTTCCGACGCGCGCCAGCCGGATGGAGCGATGTCCTTCCAGACATGCTCCGGTATGATCGGGTTTTGATAAACTGCATCGTAGAATTGCTCTGGCGACCGCCCGTGAAACCAGAAAATGGCTGTCGCGGAATCCGGAGTGCTTACGGAGTCGATGTTGGTGATCACCGAAGCCGTCGGCGATCCCAGTGTCGAATCCTTCGTGCTGGCGATGGTGAATCGCACGTCGTTCGAGCTGACGCG
>JBKOVX010000239.1:0-5801 GCA_046724115.1 Gemmatimonadota bacterium
GGATACGGGTGAGTACATGGCGGCAGTCAAGGTGCTCGGCATTCCGCACCCACCGGGTAATCCTTTCTTCGTGTTGCTCGGGCACGCATTCGCGTCGCTGCCGATTCCGGTTTCGTATGCGGCCAAAATCAACATCATGGCGGCGCTGGCAAGCGCTTTGTCCGCTGGCCTCTGGTTCCTCATCACCGAGAGAATCGTCGCCCGCTGGGTGGTGGAGAAATGGCAGCGGCTGGTGATAGCGTCGCTGGCGACGCTGATCGGCGCCACTGCATTCACCGTGTGGAATCAGTCAGTCGTCAACGAGAAGGTTTACACGATCTCGCTGCTGTTCTTCACGATCGCTTCGTGGCTCATCATCGAGTGGCTCGAAGAGCCCGATTCGCCCCGCGCTGATCGTCTCATCATACTCGTCTGCTTCCTGCTCGGACTCGGCTACTCGAATCATCCTGCCGGGTTCCTGCCACTGCCGGCTGCCGGTCTCGCGCTCCTCACTACTCGCTGGCGCACGCTCCTCCGCTGGAAGCTCGCTCTCGCCGGCATCGGCGCGCTCATTCTCGGCCTGACGCCGTTCATATACGAGCCGGTTCGCGCGGCATACTTCCCGCCGATGAATGAAGGCGCTCCGACGGCGTGCGAGACGAAGCTCGAGGCGAGCTGCACATTCTCGAAGCTCACCGAGGAGCGACTGATGGCCAACATCAATCGCGAGCAGTACGGGCAGAAGCTCGAGCGCGGAGCGCCTTACTCGGCGCAAGTCGGAATGTGGTGGCTGTACTTCAAGTGGCAGTGGATCCGCGATTCGCACCAGGTGGTGCCGGGACTGCAGTTCGTGATGGCGGTGCTGTTCCTCGGACTTGGGTTGCTTGGTGGATACGTGCACTGGCAACGAGACCGACGAACGTTCTGGTATTTCGGGCCGCTGATGTTCACGATGACGCTCGCGCTCATCTACTACCTCAACTTCAAGTACGGCTGGTCGCAGGACCCCGACCTGGGTGACACGGTTCTGCGCGAGGTTCGCGATCGAGACTACTTCTATATCTGGAGCTTCTCGGCCTGGGGCGTGTGGGCGGCGATCGGTCTCGGCTTCCTGTGGGAGCAGCTCGCGCTCGTCGTCGGCGGGCAGGATCGGGCGGCGGCAAAGGCATCCACGAAGAGTCAGCCAGTCGCCGCAGGCTGGCCGTCGCGTCGAGGGCTGATGTTGGCAGCGCCCATTCTTCTGATTGCGCTGGTTCCGCTCGTCGCGAACTGGAAGTTCGCGTCGCGCGCCAATCACTACTTCACCCAACAATGGGCCCGCGATTATCTCAATTCGCTCGAGCCGTACTCGATCGTCATCACCAACGGCGATAACGACACCTTCCCTCTCTGGTATGCGCAGGAAGTCGAGGGAGTCCGCCGCGACGTGACGGTCGCAGTTACGACTTATCTGGACACCGACTGGTTCGTCCGTCAGATGATCCGGCGGCCGGTCGAGACGTACGACGCCGCCAATGGCCCCGAGATCTATCGCAACAAGGAATGGAAGAAGCCGTCCGGTCCGCCGCTCAAGATGACGTTCGCGGAAGCTGACGCGATCCCCGAATACATCCAGATCACCCAGCCACAAATCTTCCGACAGGGAAACCTCACGCTCAACATCGAGCCCGGTTACCTGGTGCGGGACCAACTCGTGTTCCTGCGATTGATCAAGGACGCCTTTCCGGAGCGGCCGATCTACCTCTCGACCGGTGGCATGCGTGGGCTGGGACTGGAGCCGTACCTGCTGTCGCAAGGTTTCGTGCAAAAGCTCACCGATCGTCCGATTCAAAGCACCGCGGAAACGCCACACATCCTCGGGCTGAACCTCGATGTGCAGCGCACCAAGGAGCTATGGGACACGGTGTACCACGCTCCCGAAGCGCTGATCAAGGAAGGTGACTGGATCGATCGCGCTTCGTTCGGAATTCCGTACACTTATGCCTTTACCGGCGCAGTCCTGAACGAGGCGTTGAAAGCGCGGGGAGACACGACGGCTGGCAACGCGGTGATGACGCGCGTCAAGGCCATCGTGAAGGCGGCTCGGATCGACAACTTCCCCGGAATCTGAAGCCGCTTCAGGGAGTTATTGGGTCGACACGAGGCCAAACCTGTTCCAGACGTCGATCATCCGATTCCTTGCTGTCGTCGAATCCTCGGCCAGCAGGAATCGGTGATTGATCAGCATCGAGATTCCTTCGTCGACGCGCTGCAGGAATTTTGTTTGATCTCCGTACAGCGCCTCGATGCTCGGGCGCGAGTCTCCGCTCGCCTTGCGCTCGGCTTCTGTCTTCGGTAGCGGGATGAACGTTCCGCGAAAGCTCACGAGGTAATCGGTTCCCGCCGGCATTCCGGTGCGCAGCTGCCACGGATAATACGTCCCGAGCGGAGCGAGAATCTCGACGCTCCGAATTCCGCCCAGCTCATTGCCGATGGAATCGACCCGTGACACGAAGACTGGGTAGGGCGTGCCGAGTATCGGCGGCTCCTGATCGATGATGCCCTGACTCCAGCGCGGACCAAAATTCATCCGATAGGGCTGATTTGGAATTCGCGCCACTGGAACGTCCGGGATCTTTGGAAACTGGAGATTCGCCGCGGAGACGAGATTGCCCTGCGAAAAGGTTGGGTAAATCGGGGTCGGCGGCTCCTTCTTTAGTGTCACCCAGTCAATGAGCGACGACATCAGCGCTCTCAGCGCCAGACGCTGATCGAGTGGATCTCCTCGATATGCGTTGCTGGTGCCGATCTTCGCGGAATCGGGCAATGGCCAGCCCGCCGGGCTCGAGTGCTGCGCAGACGAGATGACGTAGCGCCGTTCATTGGCGAGAAAACCGATATCCTGCTTTCCGTCCGGTGTCGTATGCGTCAGGGACGCTGCGCGTCCCCAATATTCGTGACCGCCGTCGACGTAGAAGACCTTCGTGTCGTTGGCGCTGCGCATGTTGTCTCGCAGGCCGAGGGTCTGCCGGGTGACAGGATCGCGCGTCTGCACGCTGGTGAACGGAAAGACGTCAGTCGGATAAAAGAACGTCGAATACGGCTGCGCATCGCGCGATGGTTGGGCAAAGCGATGGTTGAAGCTGCCGCGACCGGCGCCGGCCGTGTGCACGAAGAAACCATCGAAGGCGGCGCGGCCGTGCTCGTCGGCGTTGAACCCCTGATACAGATAATGGCGAATGAATCGCCCGGTCTGTGAAACGCCGTAGCCGATACCGTAGCGGACGTGAGCCACCGCGCCCGAGTCGTACTTGAGGTACGACATCATGTCGCGCACCGCGGCCAGTCCGGTGCCGACGACTACCGGATCCTTGGCGCGATAGACGACTTCGTAGATCTTGCCCGGCGTGAACCCTTTGGCCATGTAGACCGACCGCGGATCCGGAACAATGGTGGTGCCGTTCAAGTGCGCGAACCGCCACTCGCGGCGCGGGACAATGGTGCGCGGCCCTGTCGGACTATCGCGCACCGTCAGTACGTTGATGTGATCGCTTGGATTGGCGACAGGATATGCCACCGCGCCGGCGAGGCTGTGACCGAGCGGAATCGTATTCGCCGGAGCATCGATCGTGATATCACTCCGCACGAGGCCGGTGATGGGCCGGGCCGGCGAGCCGACGCGCGGAGCCTCGAAGTGCAACGAGTTCGGTCCGGGCGGCACATCCCATTGCCAGCCGAGCGCCACGATGGTAGCGCCGCGTTTCATGAGCAGTGCGTCGCCGTAATACTCCGCCGCGAGAGCAGTCGCCCCCGGGTTGCGTCCAAGGTTGAAGACGAGCGTCGTAATTCCACCGCGATTGACGATGTCGATTACCGCCAGAGCCGCCGAGTCGGTCGAATCCTTCGGGCGGAGCATGATGAACTCGCTCACCGCGCTGACCTCTCCGTTGGGATTGCGAGCCGCGAGGTTGAGATCGACGATTTGCTTGTTGGCGGGATTGTGCGGATCGAACGCGAAGTACACGCGGCCGATCAATCGTTCGTAGGTATGGCCACCGAATGTGCCGGTTATGTCCGCGCGCGAGAGGATCTCGACTCTGACGACGCGCGCCAGTGCGTCGCTCGCGCCCACGCAGAGCGATCCGACACCGAGCACCAACGAATAGATCAGAGTCCGTAAAGTGGATCGGGTTTTCATGGAGCGGAGTGAGGTTGGTATCGCCGATGACTACCGCACGCCATAAAACTGCAACAGAACGGGTGCGAGGTGTGAGAAGCTAAGGTCCCAGCTACGAGTTCACTACGTCGGGACGGCACTACTCGCCTCCCGCCTCCCGCTTCCCGCCTAATCCCACCACCCATGCAAGTACCATTGATCATCCCGCGCATCACGGTACAGCCACACCATCATCCCATCATCGGTAACGCACCGGAAATACTCCCGCGCGTAAGGCTCCGTCCACTGCCCTCCTGAAACCCGATCCGGTCCGGCTGCCGACACCAGCGTCATCCACTCCTTGTCGCGGTACTGCACCGGCATCAGGTGATCGCGGCGGCGGCGGGTCGTCACGGCGATGCGACGCGGCTCGGGGAGCAGCTGCAGTGTGAGACGCGGAGCAGCGGTCGCCTTCACTACTCGCTCTCGCAGTTGAATTCTCGCCGAAGCCTGCGCCGGCTCCTGACTGACCCACGCCGTACGACGGTCGATCAACGGGTGCTGGGTGTTGCGCGGGGTAACTACCACCGATCCCTGATCATCCAGCAACTGCGCAATCGTCTCCTCGGCCGCGCGCGCGGTCGCAAAACCACGATCGAAAATGTCCCCCTGCCGCTCGACCTCGCCAGTCACAGCCTCAACGCGCATCGTGATGCCGACGACGCCGTCAGGCAGAGTAATCCTTTCCAGGTGCGTCCGTATCAATCGCATCCACGCCTTGTGGCTCGCCGTCGATCGCGCCGGACGGACCAGGTGCTCGAACGTCTCCTGATTGGCGAGAGAGAAACTCATCATCATCTCTCGCGCGCACTGCCCTCGCGACGTGAGCTCCGTGGTGATGTTGCCGACGAGGGCGTTGATGATGAAGACGAGACGCTCCGGATCCTTGAGCGTGTAGTCCACCCAGTCGAGAGATGCCGATGGCAGCGAGCGCGGGACGCTGGTGAAGATTCGGCGCGAATCATCAGCCCTCGACAGCCGCCAGAGACGCGCGCCCTCAGCGCCGAAACGAACTTCGACCGACTCGAGATCGAGCCTGGCCAGATCCGCGCAACACTCGACGCCGATGCCATCGAGCAGCGACGAGAGGGCAAGCGATGGCTCGAGAACACCAATGGGGAAACGAGCGAGATAATCACGCTCGGCGCCGGCCGGAACGTTGATGAGGCCGCCCCTTCCATGGAGCGCGGCGACTTCCGAACAGATGGGGACGATGGAAATGCCAGCCCGCACCTTCTCCACTTCCTTCTCGTGATAGACCTCGACGAGATCCCTCGCCAAAGACTCGGCGTTCAGTCCTCTCGCATCAGCCCAGACGATTCCTTTCGATCCGATCATCACCCGCGGAGCTACCGTGAGAAGCGGGGCGACGAGCTGCTGCAACAGCTCACTCTCTGCTGGGACTTCGTCGGTACGAAGGAGGGCGGGAGGCGGGACGGCGGACGGAGTCCAGAGGCAGATGAAGCTCATTTCGGTTCGAACCGGGAACCAACATTAACCCGAACAAACTCCGAAAGCAAGTTTGAAGCCGGGTGAGGATCGCGGACTGCGGACAGAAGAGGGCTACGGATTAACTGCTGAGGGTTGCGGACTAACACAGCAGTCCGGACTGCGGACTGAGTGAGGA
>JBKOVX010000212.1:0-4199 GCA_046724115.1 Gemmatimonadota bacterium
GATACCGCCAGTTCAGGAAACGGCAGGTCCGAGCGAAGACAACCGCCGAAGACGAAATAATCAGGCATGCTCGAGGTTGAATTCGTCTGGCTGGGAGAGCCGAACCGGGCCTCTCCCAACCGAACGGGTCCTCAATTGTTCGTGCACGTGTACGACGACGAACCGTTGAGCGCACAGCCATCGGCGGAGTCGGTTGTCCACAGATCGGAAAACGCCGCGCCTCCAGCCTGTGTCAACTCGCGGAACGTGCCGAGCCTCTCGAGCCTCGGCTTTGCGTACGACCCGCGACCGCTTGGCGGGCCGGGACTGCCCGTAACTGCATTACGGATCATGGGGCCTCCATAAGGGTTTTCGGGCAGCTCGCCCGACGAAGGTGCGGCCATTGCGGCCGCGACACTGATGCGCGTCGTCGAAACTCCGATGACGCGTCATACGCCAACTATCCTCCTCACCGGCTCGATCGCCCGTGACGAACTGCTGCGCGCGCGGAGCCAGATTTCAGCCTGCAGGGTACAAAACAGCGCTTCAACATGACGGTAGGACGGTCCTTGCAGCCGATATTCTGCAACGGATGCTTCCAGTGCCCCGTGGCTGACGACGCCTGCGTCAACGAGCGCGCACGCCGGCAACACCCGCGCGATGCGGCGAAGACCTTCCTTCCACATGTGCTCCGAGAAGTAGGTCGTCAGGGTTCCCGTTTTCTTCGTACGTGAGGCGAGCACGCTCTCGGGCAGCAGCCCGGTCATCGAAGCGCGCAACAGCCGCTTGTGGTCACCAGCGGTGTTTCGTTCGGCGCGGGGACGCGAGAGTGCGAAGCGCACCACACGCGCATCGAGCAGCGGCGAACGCAGCTCCACGCCGTGATCGAACGCGAATCCCGCCATCCGGGAGTTGACCCGAGCGAAAAACTGGTGCGTCAGATAAAACTGCGCTTCTCGATCGACCGCCGTGTCTGCCTGCTGCGCGTCGGGACCGAGCGCGGCAAATCGCTCGGCGAAGGCGTGATTTCGTATGAAGCGAGGGTTGATCCACGGAGGCGGAGTCCGCTCCATTGAGCTCGGTATGCGAACGCCGCCGCGCGATCTGTTGAAGGTGCGCTTTGCCCAGCGTGGTAACAGCGGCTGGACGGCGTAGCGAACAAACCCGGGGAGACCTTCACGACCCGAATCCATCGCGCGCCAGTCGATGACCGCGTCCGCCATGCGTCCGCTGGCGAGGAGGTCGGCAATGTAGACACGCGAAACCTGGAAGAGAAAATCTCCGCCGTAACCATCGAGAGCCACACCGGTACCATGTGCCGCGCTCTCCATGGAGAGCGCCCGCGCGAGTCCCTCGAAGGGCTGGGCAAAGGATTCGGAGCCCCAGGCAGTGCGATCGTGCAACCCGGCGAACATCGGAACGTTCTGCGCATACACCCAGGATGGGGATGTTCCCCAGAAGCGCGCGATTGCCTCGATAGCTTCGTCCTCTCTGCCCGAATCGCCGGGAGGGTGACTGCGCGAGATGGGCAACAGACGACGTTCATCGGCGTGCTTCGACAGCGCATTCATCCCGGCGGCGAACACCGCGCTGGAGTCACGACCGCCGCTCATCCAGATAGAAGTGTCACCGAACGCGCTCATGCGCTCGACGACGGCGGCGGAGATCAAATCGCGGAGGGCCAGCGCGGCATCGTCGAGAGAAAGTCCATCCGATTTTTCAAAGCGCGGCCACCAGGCGCGTTCGCTGTGGAGTTTCTTTCCCGGCGTCCAGGTGGCGACGTGTCCGGAGCGCAGCGTCTTCACCCCGCGCATACACGTCTCATCGTCGAGAGCAAAGAAAAGCCCGGCCGCATCGGCGCCAACCGTGCCCAGATCCACACGCGGGCGAAACCTCGGCAGCGCGGCAATGGAATTCAGCGACGACGCCACGACGAGGCCGTCCTGCCATTCAGCGACGAAGAGTGGTCTGCGCCCGCTGAAGTCGCGGCCGCAGAAAACCTCGCGTGTGTGACGGTTCCAGACGACGAATGAAAAATCGCCTTCGAGCTTTTCGACGCACCTCTCTCCAAGCGATCGAAACGCCGCCAGCACGATGCGCGCGGGTGACGCCGTTCGCGGCAGAGTCTGGCCGATAGCGCGCGACAAATCATCCAGGTAGTAAAACGTCCCATCGACGAGCACGACGTAATCCTCGTCGACCGCGAACCCCGGGCAGTCGTGGCCGGCAAAAGCCCGCTGCGTGTCGTATCCGGCGACGCCCAGTATCGCGCCCGGCTGATGGTGAACGCGGATGTAACTCTCCGATGGACCAGCTGCGCGCGACAGCGCAACCCTGAGACTGCGCTCGTCGGTCACGTGCCGACGTCCCTCGAACGCCGCCAAGAGGGCGGTCATGCTGAAAGCTCGAGAGCCGGAGAGACGAGACTCGCCACGTAGCGCGACCAGCGCGGCGCTCGACCGACATGGGTGATCAGCCGTCTAAGCGACGAATGACGCGCGCGGTCCAGCTCCAATCCATCGTCCCAGCGGCGCGTCCTCGTGCTGTCGGCGGGACTGACCTGAAGAGCGAACGCCCAGAGGCGATTCCGTAGCTCGACCGATGGGCATGAATTCTTTGCGCGCAGTATCAGCTGCGAGAAGTGCTGCTCGAGAATTGAGAGCGACCACGACCCGATGCGCGGCGAAAGCCGTTGCATCACAGCGTCGGGCACACTGATTCCACCCAGCGCGCGGGCAAGGCGAATCGTCCAGTAACAACAAGATTCGCTGCCGGTTCGATGCGCCGTTTCGGTGAAGGCATCCCAGTCCAGCGCGCCCACCGCGGACAGCATCGCGATGTCGCGAAAAATGTTGAGCCCGCCGGAGGCGAACTGATGCGAGTAAGCGAAATGGATCGCGGCGTGAACCGCGTGCAGGTGGGATTCAGGCACGCGCACGCGATGGCCGTCCAGGTCGATCAGTCGCGCGCGATCGAGCATATCCTGCGCGCTCAATCGGAATGGATTTCCAGGCTCGATCGGCGCGACGTGCAGCTCGAGACGTAGCCCGCTGCCATCTCGATCGACGAGCGGAGGAAGGTGATGGTGCTCGTCCCACGCCGCCGGAGACCGATGTCCGGTCTCGACTTCCCAGCCCGCACCCTGCAGAACATCGTGCGCCCACCGAGCGAGATCGGGCGCGACCATGATGTCGAGATCGGCCATCGGCCGGTCCGCGAACGTTGGGTACACCGTCAGCGCCAGCGCTGCTCCCTTGAGCAACGTCACTTCTATGTCTTGAGCCGCGAGCACTGAAATGGATTCGCGGAGCCGCTTCTCCAGCAGATGCAGCTTGAATTTCCAGATCAGAGCCAATCGGCCGATTCTTTCGCGCACATCGCTGGGCACATCACCCGGGGCAAGCAGGTCGAGCCGATCATTCAAAACGGTGACCGAATTCTCGAGCAGCGCGATGCCGATCAATCGGTCCCAATCGATCGATCCGCGAGGCTCGGCGGCGCCCCCACGCGAAGGCAGCGCGGCGGCCCTGAAAAAAACGGCAGCGGAGGAAAGGTCCGATCGAGCGATCGTCAATTGGGTTCTCGAGGCTGTCGCGGATTGTCCCGCGCACTGAATTGGGCGCGGTCTCCGCAGATGGCCGCCGTGGGTGCAGCAAGAGTGCCGACTGCCGACACTTTTTTTTCGCGCCGGTTCGGCCAGCCTTATGTGGTCTAACGCGCTGTCGCTCTACACCTTAGCTGAGTCGCAGGGATGAGCTCGCCTGGTCGGGATTCCCACCCGGCGCCGAAAACTGTTGTGCGGGAGCAACACGACTGTCACGACTCTCCTGCCGGGGATTTTCCCCGTACCATCACAAATATTGACCACCCAATCAGCCACCCGGTGGCCAGCCCGCCGACCCCGCCAAGCCACGTCTCCGGACGCGCCACATGCAGTCCGAGCAGGCGCGGAACACCCGCAAAACCGGTGATCAGAAGTGCCACGATTCCGATTATGCTGATGGCTTTCGCAGGCGGATTCGTCGCCGCCTGCGCATTCACGAACGCGAGACAGTAGCCGGGCGGGAAGAGAATCACTCCGCACCAGATCAGCGAAAGAATCAATTCACCAGCGCTCCCCGTCACGTACCATTGCCGAGGCAGAATCAGCGTCCAGCCCAAGCGGGGGTCGACCGTCACCCGAGATTCGCGGATTGCGCGTGAAGATATCGCCCTCATCT
>JBKOVX010000112.1:0-3901 GCA_046724115.1 Gemmatimonadota bacterium
ATCCAGGCCAACACCCATCACTACTGGTTTGGTGGCACTGTTCCGACCAGCATTGGTCAGATCTGGATTCCGAGAATCGAGCTGCATCTCTTCTACAACACGATCGTGTTCATCCCGATGGTGGTCGCGATGTACTACCACGTCTATCCGCCGGCGCGAGATGCTGTGAAAATGGTTTGCACCTGCGCGCGCAACCAATCTCCGATCAGAGCGGCGGCCTGAGGCGAGCGGCAAAACAGTGACGGAAGATCCGCACGCGAGCCTTCGCCGCGCCGTCTATGAGCGTGTGCTTCTCGGCGAGGGCGAGGCCACTCCGGAGCTGCGTCAGGCGGCGGCGACAGGAGCCGGCGTGCCGTCCGATCTCCAGCCACTGATCGACAAGATCCACCGGCACGCCTACAAGGTCACCGACGACGACATCGCGCGCGTTCAGGCGAAGTACGGCGACGACAAGATGTTCGAGATCGTGGTCAGCGCCGCGCTCGGCGCGGCGCGCAAGCGACTCGTCCTCGGACTCGACGCGCTCGACAACGCATGAGACTGCAGAAGGTCCACACCGGCCATCGGTTCCGCGAGAAGGCGATTCTCGGCGTCATGCGCGTGATGATGGGTCACGCTCCGGGCGTCGTTCGCACCCTGTTCTACCGCAAGGACTTTTTCGGCGCGCCGTTCTCGCAGCTGACTCACCAGGTGATGCGCGGTCCGTCGCCCTGGAGCGTCGGCGAGCGAGAGATCTTCGCCGCGTTCGTCTCCCGACTCAATCAGTGCGTCTTCTGAACTAACGCACACTCCGCGGTCGCGGAGGCGGCGCTGGGGAATGGTAAGACCAAGCTGATCGTCGAAGACTATCGCACGGCCCCGATCGACGAGAAGCTCCGCGCAATGCTCGGCCTCCTCGAGACATTCACTCTGAAGCCCGACGAGTTGAGTCCCGCCGCCGTGCTCACCGTACTTGCCAAGGGCGTTTCACGCGAGGCGATCCGCGACGCGTTCTACGTCGCGTTCCTCTTCAACGTGTACGACCGACTCGCCGACACCCTGGGCTGGGAGCTGCCCGATCCGGCTTACTATCCGAAAGCCGGTCGGTTCCTGCTGAAGAAAGGCTACTTGTAGGCCTGGCGCCGCAGGTCGATCCATTTCGCGACTGGTCCCACAGTCGCCAGCGCAAGAAAGGCCGGCGCCGCGCTAAATGCGACCGGCAGCGGCAAGCCTTTGTCGGCCGCGAACCGAATCAAGGTCTCCATAATCGCGATCAGGATTGCGACGACGATCTGATGCCGCCGGCCTTTCACGACCGTGCGCGGGTCAGTGATCATGAAGAAGATGAAGAGCTGGTACATCGGGCCGGTGATCGGCGCGATCTCGGGGAGTACCGGCATCCCCAGCGCAAAGGCGCGCACGCTGTTCAATATCAGAAAGCTCGCGACGTAGGTGAGCGTGATGTGCAGCACGCCGACACGGGCAGCAATGATCAACCCGAAGATCCAGATCACCAGGTTGGTGGTGATGTCGTTTCCGAACTGATGGCTGAGCACGGAAACGCGATCGGCGGCGAGCAGGAGCAGTGCGCTGACCGCGAAATTGGTCGGATTCCAGAGGTGATTCCCGCGATAGCGCAGAACGTACTTGGATGAGATCGCGATGATGCCACCGAGCACGAACGGCCAGAGTGCCCCGCCCTGTGGCTTGACCAGCAGCGTCAGGCTGATGCCGCTGATGTAAGCGCTGAGCAGGTTGACGACCTTGCCGCGGTCGAACCACGAGTAAAGCGATTCCGTCGCCACGCAGACGCCGAGCGCAACGACCAATCGATCGTAGCCGCCGAGGAGGTGGTAGCGGAGCTGTCCCGCCACCAGGACCAGCGTGATGAGGAACGCGATCAGGTAGCGCGGATCGACTTTGGTCCCGCGCTGCCATACGCGTGCAATCGCGTTCGAGCCGGTGGTGGCCGATTGCGTAGTGTCGGTCATCAGCGCTGCGGCTCCGTCACGGTGACGAACGTATCGATACTCGGACGCTGCAGCACCTGCTGAGTTCCCGACGGCCAGTGGATCACCACGCGATCGACCCACTCCCGCGATCCGAGGCCAAAATGGACGCGCCGATCGTTCTGGCTGGCGAATCCGGATCCGCCGTCGACAACTCGTCGCTCAATCAGGTCGCCCGACTGAAGGACCACTTCGGCGCCAATCGCGCTCCGATTGCTGCGAGTGCCCACCAGCTTGAAAGCGATCCAGTGGTTCGTGCTGTCGGGATAATCACGATAGAGCACCGGCGGCTGGTTCTGGTTCGCGACGATGACGTCCAGCGCGCCGCGATTCGACAGGTCGGCGAGCGCGACCGCCCGGCCGTCGTATAGATCATTCACGCCGACGTTCTTCGCGACGTCGATCCAGCCGGCCACGCCGCGATTGAGATAGACTCGCGAGCGCTCGTAGCCGGAGAGACTCGCGTTGCCGAATGCCGGCCACGTGGACGCATCCTCGAAGAAACGGGCATTGGCGCCCGCGATCTTCGACATCGCGTACCAGTAACTCTTTTTCGGATCCGCGGAAATGAATCCGTTGGCGACGAACAGCTCGTTGGCGCCATCGTTGTTGAGATCGCCGAACTGCGCGCCCCACGCCCAGCCGGCGTCGGCGACTTCGCCCTCGGCGACGTTACGAAAACGTCCCGCCTCCGGCATCTGATTGAGACGGAGGTTGTTGTTCTGAAATAGGTATCCGCGCTCGGAGATGTTGGTGACGAAGGCGTCGGTGCGGCCGCGATTGTAGGCGTCGCCGAGGGTGACCGACATCCCACTCTTCGATTCGCTCTGCAGACCGGCAGTGGTGAGTGTGAATCGCCGCCCGTGATCGTTGAGATAAAGCTCCTCGGGTCCGTAGTCGTTGGCGAGATAGATGTCCGGCCACCCATCGCCGTTGAAATCAGCTGATGCAGCGGCGAGAGTCCACCGAGTGCTGCCGACGCCCATCTTGTCGGTGACGTCCTCGAACTTGCCGTTGCCAAGATTGTGGAACAGCAAATTCTTGCCGCCGTTGGTGGCGAACTCGAAGCTGTTGTGCATGATCTTTGTTGTTTTGAGATGCCACAGATCGATGTCGCTTCTGAAATACGCCGTCACGTATAAGTCGAGCAGCCCGTCGCGGTCGTAGTCGAGCCAGATCGCGCCGTTGCTGTTCATCCACCGGTGCAAGCCGGCCGCTTCGGTGACATCCTTGAAATGGTGGCCGTCGAGGTTCTTGTAGAGCGCGAGGTAGCCGTAGCGATAGACGAGGACATCTTCACGCCCATCGTTGTCGAAATCGCCCCACACGCTCCCCATCGAAACGCCCTGGCCGGGCTCGTTGAGATCGGCGAGTCCGGCAGCGGCCGCGACATCCTCGAAGGTGCCGTCGCCGCGGTTGTGGAACATCAGGTTCTTGCCGCCATTCGTCGCGAACTCGAAGCTGTTGTGCATGATCCGCGTCGTCGACAGGTGCCAGAGGTCGACGTCGCCGCGGAAATACGCCGTCACATAGAGATCGAGCAGTCCGTCGCGATCGTAGTCGAACCAGATTGCGCCGTTGCTGTTGACCCAGCGACGCAAGCCAGCGGGCTGGGTGACATCCTCGAACCGCTTGCCATCCACGTTCTTCAGCAGGGCGAGGTAGCCGTAGCGGTAGACGAGGAGGTCTTCACGGCCGTCGTTGTCGAAGTCGCCCCACACGCTGCCCATCGACACGCCGTCGCCGGGCCGATTGAGGTCGGCCAACCCGGCGCTCGTCGCGACGTCCTCGAAGGTTCCGTCGCCGCGATTCCGGTACAACGCGTTCGGCTCGCCGAACTTGCTGTTCGTGAAGTAGAGGTCGGGCCAGCCGTCGCCGTCGAAGTCCGCCACGCTGACCGCGGCCCCGAGCGC
>JBKOVX010000456.1:0-6786 GCA_046724115.1 Gemmatimonadota bacterium
TAATTGAAGCTCAATTGAGGAACCCACGCCTTTCGATCGTCGCCGTTGATGAACAACCAGGGCGCGATATATCTGTCCTGGCGAACGGCTGGACCGCCGCGAAGCTGCCGGTCATCGTAGGTCTTACCGAGCTGGCCAATCGTTCCACCCTGATGGAATCCCCAGTAGTTCTTGAAGGTGATGTGGGTGTTGTAGTTATAGGCGCGCTCGAGCGGAAGGCCGTCAGTGGTCCACCACTCCCACCAGTTGTTGTTCAACTGGAACCGGTTGTAGAAGTAGCGCGTCTGGCGGTCGAAGAATCCCATCCAGGTGCTCCACGACTGCTGGTCGGCGCGACGAAGGTAGCCGAGGTCATTCACCTCGAATCCGGGTGAACGGCGTGAGTACGCGGATTCGAACATCAAATGCTGTCCGCCGATCTTGCCAAGCCTTACCTCCTCTGCGTCGCCACCGAGTGAGGTGCGCGTGCTGTCGAGCGGCAGATTCGCGTCGGGCCGCTGGTACTGGTGCACGCCGTTGTTCTGTAGCGCGTCTATCACAGCCGTCGAGCCGCGCACGAGGCTCTTATCGAGGTTGCCGGAGATCTCGTAATTGTTCTTGAAGAAACGGTGGCGGAAGTCGATTGATCCCGCGTAAGCGCTCGACGCTAGGAAGGGTGAGGACCACTTGTCCAAACTGCGGTTGACGCCGGTAAGCATGAAGCCGACGCCACTGCTGCCGCCGCGGAAATCCTGAGTGGCACGGATGACCGCGTAATTGGTCCGTGGCGAGTAAGTGGTGTCGCCGGGACTTGTTGCGCGCTGGGTTGCCGCCTCGAGAATGCCGACCGTCGTTCCAGTGGGGAATCTGCCCAGCAGCTTTCCGGCGCCAAGGATGGTGATCGGCTGTTGCGGAACGGTGTCACCGTAAACCCCGGCCAGCTCGGGAGTGCGGCCGATGCGCCTACTATAGTATAGGCTCTCGCCCCAGCAGTTCACTGCACTGCAGTTGACGTCGGCGCGGAAAAGTCCGCGTCCCGAGACGAAGAACGGACGCCGCTCGTCGAAGAAACTTTCGTACGCTGAGAGGTTGAGCACGGACGGATCTGACTCGACCTGCCCGAAGTCAGGATTGATTGTGGCATCGAGCGTAACGTTGGAAGTAATCCGGTACTTGATGTCTCCGCCTGCGGCGACGTTTTGTTTCTGGTCGAATGCGTTGTTGGTAATAGTCGACGCACTCTTGGTAACGACGTAGGGCATCGCCTCGAGCTTGCGTGGATTCTCGAGGTCGTCCATTCCGTGCAGCGATCCGAACTGCGAAACGAAACCCGGCTTGGACTGCCTGAGCAGCGGCCAGCTGTAGCGCTCGTTGTACCGATAAACGTCCCGATCGATGATGATGCCGAAGGTATGTTCGCGGTTCCTGCTGTAACGCATCTGACTGAGTGGGATGCGGAACTCCGCAGTCCAGCCGAGCGAGTCAATGTGCGTAGCGACATCCCAGACTCCGTCCCAGGCGAAGTCTTCATTGCCATCGTCATAGATGGCGGCGTCGATCTTCACGCCGGCGGCGTTGACGCCGAACTCATAGCCTGTCCGCTTGTCGTGATAGGAGTCGATGAAGAGCCAAACCATGTCGGACGAGGTAAAACTGTCACGACGCTCGAGCAATCTCTTGATACTATCTGGGTGGGGGTCGAACGCCCGCAGGAACACGTACAGGTTCGCCGCGTCGTAAGCGATCTTCGCTTCGGTCTTGAACCGCGCCGGCTTGCCCTCGTTCGGCCGCCATTGCTGGAACTGCGTTATCGGCGGCGCGTTTTTCCACGCCGCGTCGTTATCCTTGGCGTCGATCACGATCTCCCCATCGGCACGGAGCGCAGTAGCGCTGGTGTCCGTCGGTAACGCAATCGTATAAGGGCGAGACGCCTGCCCATCGACACGACTCGCCTGTTGTGCGGGCGGCGTTTGGGCGGTGACTACCTGGAAATTGAAAGCGAGGCTGAGGAGCGGCAGGGCGGAGAGGGAAACGATCATACGACTGTCCGAGCCTAAAGGGGTGGTCAGGGTTGCTATTGGCTAACACCTCTTTGATACTCGTTCGGCCAAAAGGGTTGGAAAGTTTCAGCAGGCCGATTTTACCAGACAGTTGTTTCGTGCGGTCTAGTCGACTTCGTCCTCGACGCCGGCGTGGTGGCGGAGGGTGCGGACGATCTCGATCAGTTGCTCCTGGACGACATCGAGTTCCTGGTTGGCACCATCGCGGTCGAGCTTCCCCTTCTCCAGCTCGATGGCAACACGATTGAGGTATTTGATCTTGTCGATCATCTGATCGGTCGCCTTGCGAAGCTTGCCGAACCGACGCTTCTCCGCCAGCGCGCGGTGGCAGCGGACCTCGACCTCCTTTGGCGTCAATTCCTTCGCCTTCCTCACCGCATCCAGGGCGCTTATCCCGGGGACGGCGGCGTGATCCTGATAGGTGATCTCCGTCTCCGCGTCGGTGAATCGCAAACGTCCGACGTGCTCGATCCCATCGTAGCCAACCCGTAGACAAACGAAATACTTCCGCCCGTCGAGGGTAATGGTGCGGATCTGGTGGTCGGTGCTCGCCGATGCGGGGGACATATCAATGTATGACTGAGGCCGGGCGGGATCTGTAACACCGATAAGGGCAACTCGTAACTGCAACCGAATCGGTGCCAGCAGTCAGTTGCGTAGTTCAAGACATCCGGACGTCTCAACTTGGAGCGATGGCAGGGACAGCTGCTTTTGCCTTGAACGCCGCCAGCGACGTCACGGCGTCGTGAACCGACAACTGACATCTGAGCCACTCACTGCTCGCACCCGTTCAGTTTTAGTAAGACCTGATGGCCCGCACTCAGTTCAGGTCAATCCACCCGCACCGGCAGCTCGACAAAGCTGGTGCCGAACCAGCTGATTTTCAGCGGCTCTTTGGCGTCGGCGATCGTCTCGTCGCTCACATCTCTGCCCGTTCCGTAGTCGACCTGGAAACCGGGTTGCTTGATGATCGTTACCATCGCGACCAGTCGACTCCCAGCCTGAAGGACTCGACTCGTGAGACGAACGCTTTGGTAGTCGAGTCTTTGGCGCACGCCTGGCTGCAGCAGAGTCCGGTGAGAGAGATCGCGCACCGCACTGGCGCGCGTCCAGAATGTCGACAGCAAGACGTACTCGCCCTGGCCGGTCAGCTCGTAAAGTGATACCTGAAAATCGAAGTCGGCCTTGTTGCAGACGAAATCGAGCCGGCCGGAAAAGAGACCGCTAAACTCCATTGCCACCGGCAGGGGCGGGCTGGTGAAAGCGACTCCGTTCCACGTATCGATCGCGTGCGCGACTACACCACCGCCGGGAGCGACGCGAGCGCTGTCGCTACGATCCGCGAGCTCCACTGTTTGCTCGACATGCGTGGCGCCGCTGTATTCGTTCGGAGTCAACCGATACCCGCTATCGACGCGAATCGGCGACAGGTAGAAGCGGAGGTGCCGATCTGCCATCGCCTCGATCGATGGCGCGTGCTTCCAGACGTTCGCGCCCATCACCTGGTAGTTCACCTTGTCCTTCAGTAGGGCAGGCTTCGGTGCGCCCTTGAAGATCCAGTCGAACCACTGGTAGCGCAGCTCACCGAAATCCGTCAGCGCCACGGGATCGACCCGATAACCGGCCATCACGTAGGACGTGTCGCCGAGTAGGTCCACCAGTCCCCGCTGACCGAGCACATGATCGTATGGACCGATCACCAGATAGCTGTCGGCGTTCGGTTTGTACTTGTTGTGCTGCGTGAAGTAATAGACCGCTGCCCCCGGTCCGCCGAAGAAGTATCCGGCGGTCTGCAACACCGGGATGTTCACGCGCGCGAACTCTTCCTTGTACGGAATCATTCCCTGCCAGTACGCGTCGTACGTCGGATGGTCGATCCACCGGTCGAAGACGGGATTGGGCTTTCCATCGATCTTGTCGAGATCGCGGTATGCTCTGCCGCTCGTGTACCAGACCTGGTTCAGGCGGTTCCAGCGATCGAAATCGAAGTAAGTAGAGTCATCGAGCTCCTTGTTGTTGGTCGTGTAGAACGGCCAGGGGTAGACGAAGCTGAGAAAGACATTGCCATCCATCGGGACATCAATGCCGGGCGCGACTGCTACAGCGGGAATGATTGTCTTGAGCGCTTTCGGCAAATGCTTCGCCGCAGCCCACTGTGTGAATCCTTCGTAGCTGCCACCGAACATGCCGACGCGACCATCACTCCACGGCTGCCAGGCGATCCAGTCAATGACCGCGGTCGCGACGACACCGTCGTACTCGTAAGGGACTGCCGCGTCCGGACTGCAACGTTTGCCGCGTGTGAGCGCGACGACGCCGACGTAGCCGTTGGACGCTGCCCGGCGCGCGTCGTTCACGTTGGACTCGGAGTCGGCGTAGATGGTGAAGTTGAGGAGTGCCGGAAGTCGCCGAGAGCTCGCGCGCGAGCGAATCACCAACGCGCAGACGGTGGCTCCCCCCTGACTGGGAATTCTAAGGTTGTAATCGATGGCGTAGCGACGCCGATCATCTTCGGCGTCGACGGGAGCGGCGAGCGGCACGATGACGCGAAACGCTTGCTGAATCTGGTACGCTCTGATGAGCGCGAGCGCTTCTGCGAGCGAAATCGACGCTTTTCCTCTCAGCGCCCTCAACGCGCGAAACACGGCGCCATCGAGTGGAAAATGGCTGATGTTGCTGGCGCGGATGACGAGCGCCGACATGCGGTCGTCGAGCCGGGTGAGAGTGGTGCGATATGTCTGGCGGAAAGTGTCGGCGAACCGCGAGTCGTCTGATCCTGCCCTCGCACTCGTCAGCACCTGATAGAGAATGTCAGCCGCGGTTGCCGATGCAGAAACCCTGTCTCGGCGCAGCGCGCGCAGCGAATCGAGAGTGCGACCAGCATCCGAGTAGCGCCCCGCAACCATCTGCAGCCGGAACAGGTTGTCGAGAAACCGGTCTCGATTCGAATCGCGATAAACGGGGATCGTCTGAGCAGCGAGCGCCGAAATCGCTGCCGCGGTGTCCGCGCCTATCGAGTCACTGCGAAAAGCCAGCTCCTGACCTGGGAGACCCGTTGAAGCTGCGAGAGAAAAACCACCCCACAGCAGCAGTAGCAATGCGCGCTTCGGCATGTCGCGGATCCTCGCAGGACGGTACCGTTCTTCGGGACTCCGTAAATGTGTCAGTGCATTGGCACAGTGTCAATGTACTGACACGAGGGCAAACTGCAACTGAACGGGTGCGAGGTGTGAGTGGCGTAGGTGCCAGTTACCCGTTCACCGCGCCGGGACGGGTCTGCGTGGCCCGAAGGCACAAGCACCTGCCTGTGCCATGAACGGAAGTAGTGCCGTCACGACGTAGTGAACCGACAACTGACACCTGTGCTTCTCGCACCTCGCACCCGTTCAGTTGCAGTTCAAAAACCTAGCACGTCGTTCCGAGTTAGTCGCTACATCCGGTAGTGCACCGCAACATAAGCTGATCTCGGCTCTCCGGGCGCGACGATGTGGCCCGCCACCAGCTCCGGGTACGCGCGATCGAACACGTTACGAATCCCGACATCGACCACCACTTCACGATTCGCGCGCAGCCGTCCGCTAAGGTGCATCAACCCGTAAGAGCCGAGAATGACACCGGGCTCGTCGAACGGAGAGTAGGGGCCGACAAAGTTTGCACCGATCCGGAAATTCCATTTGCCCGGAGTCACGCCGTCGTCGGTCATGAATTCGAGAGCCGTCGCGCCGATGTAGCGGGCGGTGTTGTAGACGCGAAGTCCGCTCACATCCGCCGGCGGCTCGGCTGGATCCTCCGACTGGATGATCAGGTGCTTGTAGCGTGCGTCGTTCAGCGTCCACTCGGTGGTGAGCGTCGCGATCCGGGCCACGGGCGCGCTCACGTCGAGCTCGAGTCCCTGGCGCCGGCTAGCGCCACCACTGCTCGACCCCGATGTCAATGGGTTGAAGGTCTGCTCGTTGCTGACATTCATCCGGAACGCAGCAAGCGACGCGCTGATGCCGGCGGTGTCGAATTTGATTCCGGTCTCGTACGCCCAAGCGGTGATCGGGACGAGAGTAGGATCATCGAGCACTCCGTCACTAGAACGAAATCCCCGCGACGCGTTCGCGTAGACGCCGAGCCACGGCAGCACGTGCACCATTGCTCCCCCTTTCGGCGAGAACACGCCGTGCGTCGCCTCGACTTGTTGCGCTCCCGCGATCTGCGGAATCGAAGTCGTTCTCAGTGCATCATAGCGCGCGCCGACGTCGAGACGGAGATACCTGCCGAGATCGAGCGCGGATTGCACGAAGACGCCGCCAGAGAGCTGGCGACCCTTCAGGAGTGCGTTGACCGAATCACGCGCACGCGCCGTCGTGAACCAGTTCTCGTAATTCGCGTGATCGAAGCGGCCTTCGCCGCCAATCGTGACATCGGACGTCGCAGTGCGCCAGGTGAGAGCGCTGGTGAGGCCGTAGCCGTAGCGCCTGTCTTCCTCCTCGGTCTGGCTGCCGGTGCCCTCGAATTTGCCGCCCGCGGGAGGAATGGTGAGATAAAGCTGCCAACGTCCCTGTGTGGCGTAGCCGGTCGTGCGCCAGAGGAGATTGTCGCCATGGGTGACACGCAGACTCAGCCTCTCCTGCGCGCGCTGTTTGTAACCGCCGTCGGTGGGGTTGGAGATGATGTCGTATTGCTTGTCGGCGAATTCCTGCTCACTCAGGTAGCCCGGCGAATCCCACCGCGCGCCGTACAGCTCGACGCCACCGTCGAT
>JBKOVX010000266.1:0-7258 GCA_046724115.1 Gemmatimonadota bacterium
CATCCGGCACTGTCATCCCTCGCTGTGTGGTATTTCCAGTGGTGCTTAGAGCTCCCGACTCAGCCCGTCCGTCAAGTCATCGATCTCGAGATCGGCCTCGGCAATCATCTCATCGTCGAGATCGTCCTCGTCCGGAAGTCCGACGTCAGCCAACATGCCCTGCTCGACTTCTTCCATCTCACTCTGGTGCTCGAGCTCGAGCAGCAGATCGCTGATCCGACAAAAACTCTTGCGGTGGTGAGGAGTGATTCCGTACGACGTCAGTCCAGCGACGTGCTCGCGCGTAGTGTAGCCGGCGTTGGAGTCCCAAATATAGTGCGGGTAGCGTTTGGCGAGCCGCGTCATGAGTAGATCGCGAGTGACCTTGGCGAGAATCGACGCGCAGGCAATGCTGAAACAGCGCGCGTCGCCGTGGACGACCGCGGTATGTGGGATCGGCAGCGTACGCATCGCCCGGCCGTCTATGACGACGTGATCCGGCTTGACGCTCAAGCGTCCGAGCGCGCGTCGCATGGCGAGCACGCTCGCCTGGTAGATATTGATCCGATCGATCTCTCGCACCGAGGCGGCGCCGAGCGCAAACGCCACAGCTCGATCGCGAATCTTTACCGCGAGGCGCACTCGCTGTTCGTGCGTGAGTCGCTTGGAGTCATCGACACCGATGATCGCGCGCGCATCCGCCGGCATTATCACGGCGCACGCGAGCACTGGACCAGCGATCGGTCCTCTACCTACTTCATCGACACCCGCCAGCAGCGGACCCTTCTCACGTCGAAGGTCGCGCTCGATGGTCGTCCAGCGCGCCCACTTGTAGACGCGCCGACGGCGGACGGATTTTGGGTTGGGGCTGGGGCTTGGAATCTCGGGGGTCGATCCGGGCGTCGCGCCCTGTTCGACCTCGTCCTGCACCGGCTACGCTCTCCGTAAAGAGAGGAGCGTTAAGCCTCGACTCCCGCCTCTTGTCCCGTCTCCGCGATCGTCTCGGAACCCGGCACCAGCACCTTCGCCTTGCGCTCTCTGATGCGCGTGGCCTTTCCAGTGAGGTGACGCAGGTAGTACAGCTTGGCGCGGCGGACGCGACCACGGCGCACGACCGTGATCTCGGCGATCATCGGGCTGTGAACCGGGAAGATGCGCTCGACACCAACGCCGTTCGAGATCTTGCGGACGGTGAACGTGGCGCTGACTCCACTCCCGCGCTTGGCGATGCAGACGCCTTCGAAAGCCTGGAGTCTTTCCTTGTCACCTTCGCGGACGCGGACGTTGACACGCAGGGTGTCGCCGGCGCGGAACGGCGGGACGTTGCGGAGCCACTCTTTCTGGGTTTCAATGAAGGGGTGCATATGGCGCTCGGGGCTGGAGTTAACAGCCTGGTAAAGACTTGTTTAGTGTGATCTCGGGTAGCCCCCAAAAGTAAACCTTTAACGCGCTCAATGCCAGCGCGGTGGATTCCCTACCGACTGGCCTCGTCACGCTGCCGGGTGAGGCGCTGACTCTCTTCCTCCCGCCATTTTGCAATGCGGGCGTGGTCCCCTGAAAGCAGAATTTCAGGCACCGAATGACCGCGGTACTCGGGGGGTCGGGTATAGCTGGGCGCGCTCAATCCTCGGCCGAAAAAGGAGTCCGTGCGGGCGCTGTCCAGGTCCGACATCGCGCCGGGAAGCAGCCGCACCGTCGCATCGACAATGGCCAGCGCCGCCGCTTCTCCGCCGCTCAGCACGAAGTCGCCGAGTGAGATCTCTTCGGTAGCGAGATGGTCGGCAACACGCTGGTCGATGTCCTTGTAGTGGCCGCAGAGGAGTGTCAGTTCCTGGCACTTGGAGAACCGCTCTGCATCGGCGAGCGCGAAAACGCGGCCGCGAGGAGAGAGTAATACGATTGGCGGCTCCGTCTTGAGCGATTCCACCGCTTCAAAAAAAGGCTGCGGCTTCATCACCATCCCCGCGCCCCCTCCATATGGATAGTCATCGACCGTCCGATGCTTGTCGTGTGTGAAATCGCGGAGGTCGACGATGTTGTACGCCACGCTACCCGCCGCGGCCGCCCGCGATGGAATGCTCAAGCCAAGCGGACCACTGAAGAACTCGGGGAAGATGGTGACGACGTTTATTCTGAGCGGCATGTTACGGTTCGCTTCCCCCTTCCCCCTTCCCCCTTCCCTCTTCCCGCTCCGCGCTCGCGGATAAATCGTCCATGAATCCGAGCTTTTCGTTGATGACGATGGTTCGCTCGCCGATGTCGGTTCGAACGACGACCTCGGGACGATACGGCACCATTACGGTCCCGCGCGCCGTTTGAATGTCGAGAACCAGCCCCTGAGGCAACTCGTAGAAACTCGTCACCGTGCCGAGCTGTTCGCCGTCGGTGCTCGCCACCCGCATTCCGATCAGATCGTGTAGATAGACTTCGTCCTGCTGGAGCGGCGGCAGCTCGGCGAACGGCGCCAGCAAGTATCGCCCCCGCCACAGGTCGGCGCTGTCGCGATCGCGCAGCTCCTCGAACTGGACGATGAGTCCCTTCTTGAACGGCTTCGAGCTGGAGATCGTGAGCGTGGGAACTTCTTCAACGCCCCGAACATCGCGGGCGGGCGCCAGATCTCCGCTCGGTGTGCCTGCAAAAACGCGACTGCCGGACGCGAAGATCACGTCCGGCTTGTCTGTGAGAGGCTCGACCACCACCTCTCCGCGAATCCCCTGCGCTTTGCGGATCAGCCCGACGATCGCGTACTCGGACGCGGGCATTGCTCTGAAGCCTGAAGCGTTAAGCGGTTGCTTCGTCCGCTTTTTCGCTGACCGGAACCGCGGCCGCCTTCTTCTCGATTCCGAGGCGCTGCTCGTGGCGCTTCTTGAGCACACCGGCCCGCCGAAGGAGCGACCGAACGGTGTCAGTGGGCTGCGCGCCAAGGTCGAGCCAATGATTGGCCCTCGCCTCGTCGACTTGCAGCGAGCCCTCACCCTTCCGGGGAGCGTACTGACCGATGATCTCGATGAACTTTCCGTCGCGCGGACTCTGGGAATCGGCGATGAGAATGCGATAGAACGGGGCATTTTTCCGCCCAACGCGGCGGAGGCGAATCTTGACCATCTGTGCTGCTCCCTGTAGGTGTGAAATGAGGCGCACATGGCGCCTCTGAACCGGGCTCCTCGCGACGCCGGAAGATCCGGGGCGCACCCGTTGGAACTGAGCGGTGCAATCTAATACGTCGAAGACACTGATTACAGGTCTCGATCAAGGCAAAAGAACGGGTGCGAGCAGTGAGAAGCCTAGATATCAGTTGGCAGTTCAGGACTTCGGGACGTACCTCGGAGCGGCAAAGCCTGTGTCTCGAATCGAGCCTGGTGGGCGTCCCGACGTCGTGAACTAAGAACTGCGATCTGTGTTTCTCACTGCTCGCACCCGTTTTATTGTCCTAGAATAGGTCTGAGTTGCGAGATATCAGTTTCAGCGATTTCTTGCTCGTGTCCTCGCCGCCTTCCTGGCCGAGGCGGACCGCTGAGCCGCACCGCGCCGCCGTGCCGTTGAGCGAGCCTGACGCGCGAGCGCGCGATGCGAGGCGGCTGAGTGCCCTTCTCTCTTCAAGGCGCGGCGCACGGCAGTCGCCCGTTTTCTGGAAACCTTGCGCGCCCCACCTTTACGCGCTCTTGCCATCTCGCGGGCAGCCTGCTGCCGTGTGCGCGCTGAAGCCGTGCCGCGCTTCGGAGGTGCGAGCTTGACCCCCGCGCGTCGAGCTTTTGACAGTCCAATGGCGATCGCCTGCTTCGTCGATCGCGCGCCGTGCTTTCCCTCACGAATGTGGTCCATCTCTTCGCGCACAAACTCACCAGCCTGCGTCGATGGCGATTTCCCCTCTCGAGCATCTTCTCTCGCTCGCTCGATGGTCTCTGCTTCCGGCACTGTTCCTCCCGCGTGACTCATACTGAACTCGGTGAATCCACCAGGTCTGTCGACACTCTATGTGGCGCAGTTCATGGACCACCGGACGCACACACATGCGAGAAGTCGCACCTCGAAGAATGCGCCCGAAATCCCGTCACTCGCGAGATCTGCGGAAGGCTCGCGGGAGGAACGAGACCGCTATCATCAGTACAGTCACCCCGCCCGCGATCCAGAAAGCCCGCACGCGCGCGGGGCCCGCTTGCTCGAGGCCGGTGATGAGCTCCGCCCCTGCGTAGGTGTACGCGACCAGAGTGGGCAGAGCGCCAATCGCCGTGGCCAGCAATAGCAAGCGAAGCGAAATGCCGACGAGGCCGGCCAGGTAGTTGAGCACGGCAAACGGTGCGACGGGCAAATTTCGAAGGCCTACCAGCGCCCAGAAGTCAGAGCGCTTTTGAAGTCGAGTCATGAAGTGGTGCCGCCCGAGGTATCGCCGAACTGAGCCTTGGCCGACCGACCGCGCCAAAGCGTAAGCCGCCGCTGTTGCGAGCATCGCCGCGATCCAGGCGAGCCACACTCCGCGCAGCGTTCCGAAGAGTGCGCCTCCCAAAATGCAGAGCACCGTAATGGGTAGGCCGAACGTGGCGATGACCGTGAACGCGATCACGTAGAGCGGCTGGGCCCACGTGTCGTGTCTGGCTTTTTCAACGACGGCGAGCAGCTGGTCCGGTCGCGCGAGGCGGAAATATCCGAAGTGCCATGCGAGCACGACCGCGGCGCCAACAAGAACAGGAAGAATTGCGAGACGCAGACCGACGCGCACGCGGCTCACACGCCGCTGCCCGTCGCAGCTCGATCATTCATCGAAGGGGATCGGAGATTGAGGACTGCGGATCAACTGCTGAGGGTTGCGGACTAACAGAGTAGTCCGAACTGCGGACTGATTGAGGATTTCGGATCGAGGACACGCCTGCGAAAGGCTTGGTAGCTAGTACGTTTTCCTCATTCTGTCCGCACTTCTCAATTAGCCCGAACTCCGGAGCACTGGCAGTTTGGTCCGCAACTCTCAATTCGCAGTCAATCACCGCATCCCGAACATGCCAGGCATGGACGGAATCCCCATTCGGCCGCCGCCCGCCATCTTCTTCATCATCTTCTGCATCTCTCGGAACTGGTCGAGCAATCGGTTCACGTCGCTGATCGGTCGGCCGGCGCCCTTCGCGATGCGGGCGCGCCGAGAGCCGTTGATGATTCCGGGATTCTTGCGCTCGTCGGGCGTCATCGAGAGCACGATCGCTTCCACGTGCTTCATTCGCTTCGGGTCCGCCTTCATCTGCTTCAGCGCTTTGGTGTTCACGCCCGGCAGCATTTTCAGGATTCCCTCGAGCGGCCCCATCTTCTGGATCTGGCGCATGCTGTTGAGGAAATCGTTGAGGTCCATTCCCTCCTTGCGGACCTTCTTCTCGAGTCGCTTCGCTTCCGCTTCGTCGAACGACGCCTGCGCTTTCTCGACGAGCGTGACGATATCGCCCATCTGAAGAATGCGTCCGGCCATACGCTCCGGATGGAATTCCTCCAGCGCATCGGGTCGCTCGCCGACGCCGATGTATTTGATCGGCTTCTTCGTAACGCCATAGATCGAGAGCGCTGCTCCGCCACGGGCGTCGCCGTCCATCTTGGTCAGGATGACGCCGGTGATGTGAAGTGCCTGGTCGAAGCCCTGGGCGATCTTCACAGCGTCCTGCCCGGTCATGCCGTCGGCGACGAGCAGGATCTCGGACGGGTGCAGCGCCTCTTTGAGCGTGCGCAGCTCCTGCATCATCGCCTCGTCGATCTGCAGCCGGCCGGCGGTGTCGAGGATCACGACACGGTCACGCTCGCGCAAAGCTTCGGCGACGCCGGCGCGGGCGATCTTCACCACATCGTTGGTGCTGCGGTCGGCATAAACCGGAATGGACAGCTCGCGCCCGAGCGTCTCCAGCTGGTCGATCGCCGCGGGTCTGTAGACGTCGGCCGCGATTAGTCGCGTCGACCGGCCTTCGGCTTTCAGTTTTCGCGCTAGCTTGGCGGCGGTTGTCGTTTTTCCGGATCCCTGGAGGCCGACCATCATGATGACCGACGGCGGCACCGTCCCGAGCTTCAGTCCCTCGCGGGTCTCGCCGAGCATGGCGGCGAGCTCCTCGTGGACGATCTTGACCAGCTGCTGCCCCGGGGAGACCGTACTGAGGGCGTTGACTCCGGTAGCCCGCTTCTCGACACGTTCGAGGAACTCGCGCGTCAATTGAAAGTTGACGTCGGCCTCGAGCAAAACCCGACGAACTTCGCGCAGCCCTTCCTTGATGTCGGCTTCGGTCAGTACGCCGCGGCCACGCAGGCGGGCGAACGTGGCTTCGAGTTTTTCGCTAAGGTCTTCGAACATAGCCTTTAAACTTAGGCGCCGTTAACTTCTGAAACAACTGAAGCAATACGTCGCTCTAGAGGATTTGAATGCCGCCCGCCCAGCGTAAAGACGACATCCTGCAGGCTGATTTACCATCGTCGCTGCCACTCATGGCGCTTCGATCTACAATTGTCTACCCACTCGGCACCATCGCCGTGCAAATGGGGGCGCCGGAAAACCTGGCTCTGCTGAAGGCCAATGAGCAGGCGGGGCTTATCGTCGGACTGGTCGTGGCGAGCGGTGATCACGACGATGTTCTGGATCCGGAGAGGTTCGTGGGCAGGGTCGGCGTGGCGGCGCGCGTCCACGAGCGAATCAATCTTCCCGGCGACACGGTCCAGATCACGCTGCAGGGGCTGCGTCGGCTCGTCGTCGAAGGCGTGGTGCAGACCGATCCGTTCGCGATCGTGCGCATCAAGCCAGCGAAGGAGATTCCGCCCGATCCGAACGAAGTCGATGACCTCATCTCGCGGATCGTCGCCGGCGCCGAGACGCTCGCCGAGTTGATCGAGCGCATTCCTGACGAAGTGCCGGCGATCCTGAAGATGAATATCTCGGATCCCGGTCGATTCGCCGACCTCGCCGCCACCAATCTCAACTTCAAGGTCTCCGACAAGGACGAAATCCTTCAGCGGCTGAACATCGGTCAGCGGCTGAAGTTCCTTCTGGGAAGAGTAGAGCGCGAAGTCGGTCGCGCCCGTGTTGCCGAAGACGTCAAGCGCCAGACCGAGATCAAGATCGAGCAGCACCAGCGTGAGTTCTACCTCCGCCAACAGCTGCGCGCGATCCAGTCTGAGCTGGGCGAGGGAGATCCCGGGGAAAAGGAAGCGATCGAGACCCTCAAGAAGCTCGAGGAGGCGAATCTCCCTGAGAAGGCGGCGCAGGAAGGCAAGCGCGAGATCGAGCGCATGCGCAATCTCTCCCCCGCGTCGAGCGAGTATCAGG
>JBKOVX010000354.1:0-3708 GCA_046724115.1 Gemmatimonadota bacterium
CTTCGATTCTGAGACTTGAACAAACTCTTCGAAGATCCGCGGGATGTCTTCCGGCGCTATTCCGACTCCCTCATCGATTACAGCTATCTCTACACCTTGCTCGTCGGTTTGTTTGCACACCACACGAATCGGCTTGCCTTCGCCGAATTTGATCGCGTTCGAGAGGAGGTTCAGAACCACCTGACGGACCCGCCGCGGGTCGCTGACGATGTTGAACGGCTCTGCCTCCATCTCCAGGCTGAGCGTCGAGCCATACTCATCGGCCAGCGGACGCACGGTTACGAACAGATCTTCGAGCAACGACGGGAACATCACCGGCTGAAGTGAAAGCTCGATCTTCCCCGCTTCGATCTTCGACAGATCGAGTACGTCGTTAACGAGCTCCAGTAGATGTCGCGCCGCCTTGAGCGTGCGCTGCAGACCTTCCTTCTGCTTGGCGTTGAGCGGGCCGTAGATGTTGTCCAGCATCAGCGTGCTGTAACCGATCACTGCGTTGATCGGCGTTCGCAGCTCGTGACTCATCGATGCGTAGAACCGGTTCCGCGCCCCCATCGCCTGCTCCAGCGCGACTTGCCGCCGGTGCAGCTCATCGTTCATCTGTGACAGTTTTGCCGCCGCGCGCGCCTCTGACTCCAGCAGCGACGTGCGATGCTCAAGCTCGAGCTCACGCTTCTCGGCTTCTCTCAGCAGCTCCGCCTGCCACTGCACCTCGCGCTGCTTGACGAACAGATCGACGAACACCGAGACCTTCGACCGCAGCACGTCCGGATTGAACGGCTTGAACACGTAGTCGACGGCGCCCATCGAGTAGCCCTTGAAGACGTACGCGTCCTCCTTGCTGATAGCGCTGAGGAAGATGATCGGAATCGTCCGCGACCTTTCGCGCGACTTGATGATCTCGGCGACCTCGAACCCGTTCATGCCCGGCATCTGCACGTCGAGAAGGATCGTCGCGAACTCCGATTCCAGCACGCACCTCAGAGCTTCGGGACCCGAGTTGGCGCGAACCATCTTCTGACCGAGCGGCTCGAGGATCGCCTCCAGCGCGAGGAGGTTTTCCGGTCGATCGTCGACGAGGAGTATCTTGACGCGGTTGTCCGTCATACGGTCGTCGTCCTCGCCACCCGTGACTTCGAGTGCTCGCGCGACAGCTCTATAAGTCGTGGAGCGAGTCGATCGAGCGGCAGGACCTCTGCGCTGGGGGCCGCCTTTATCGCCGCTTTCGGCATGATCGGAATCTCAGCGGTTTTCGGATCCTGAACCAGTGCGCGACCGCCGCGCTCCACTATGTGCGCGAGGCCTCTGGCGCCGTCCTCATTCGCCCCTGTCAGCACCACTCCGATCGCGGTCGGACCGTAGGTGGCGGCCGCGGAATCGAACATCACATCGATCGACGGCCGGCTGTATCGCACCGGCTCTTCGATCGTGAGCGAAGCATAGCCTGGCTCGATCATGACGTGATAGTTCGCCGGAGCAACGTGCACTCTTCCCGGCGACAGAGCGTCCTTGTCCTCGATCTCGCACACAGTGAGCTCGGTCGAGTCCTGCAGCAGCTGAGACAGAAGGTCGTCTGAGTCCTTGCCGCGGTGCTGGACTATCACGATCGGGATCGGGAAGTCCTGCGGCAGGCCGCCGAGCAGCTTCGTCATCGCGGATAGCCCGCCCCATGAGGTCCCGACCGCCACTACCGAGTACACTATTTCACCTTCCGGAAGATTTTTTCAGGAGGCGCGATCTGCTGATAGGACTCCTCGTGGACCATGAACCGCAGCGTCTCCTTGCTCCCGAGCACCAGCACTCCGAACATCGCCAGGCTGTCGTAGAACAGGCCGTGCACCTTTGATTGCAGCGTCTTGTCGAAGTAGATCAGCACGTTGCGGCAGAGAATGACGTTGAACTCGCTGAACGAGCGGTCGGTCACCAGGTTGTGCTGCGAGAAAACCACGTTCTTCGTCAGCGACTGGTCGAACAGCGCGCCGCCGTACTTCGCCGTGTAGTACTCGGAGAACGACTTCTTGCCGCCGGCGCGAATGTAGTTGTCGGTGTACTCCTGCATCCTTTCCAGCGGGAAGATCCCCGCCTTCGCTCGCTGCAGCACGACTTCGTTGATGTCGGTGGCGTAAATGCGTGAGCGATCGTACAACCCCTCTTCCCGGAGCAGGATCGCCATCGAGTACACTTCTTCGCCGGTGGAACAGCCGGCGTGCCAGAGGCGGATGAACGGATAGGTTCTCAGCAGCGGCACGACGTGCTCGCGGAACGTCACGTAGAATCCGGGATCCCGGAACATCGCCGTAACGTTGATGGAGAGGTCGAGCAGCAGCTTCTCCATCATTTCCGGCTCGTGGAGGACGCGCTCCTGGAGTGCGCTTATGCTGGTAAGCCCTTCCTCCTCGATGCGCTTCCACAACCGCCGTCTGATGGAGGCGTAGGCGTAGGCGCGGAAATCGAATCCATAGTGACGGAAGATTCCCTCCAGCAGCAGCTCGATCTCGATTCTCTCGAGATCGGGCTTGAACTCCTGCCGGTCAGGTTCCTGCCGGTCGGGCTCCCCGCTGGAGGTCGGCGCTTCCGCTATCTGTAAAGCCATACTCGCAGCAGAGACAACAGCTGCTCGGTGTCGACGGGCTTGGTGATATAGTCGGAGGCGCCGGCGGCGATGCACTTCTCGCGATCACCTTTCATGGCTTTTGCCGTCAGCGCGATGATCGGCAGAGAGCGGAACTGTTCCATGGCGCGAATCGCTTTCGTCGTCTCGTAGCCATCCATCTCTGGCATCATGACATCCATCAGGATCGCATCGACGTTCGAGTTCTTCTTCAGCTGCTCGATCGCCTGCTTTCCGTTCTCGGCGAAGCGCACAACCATGCCATGATCCTCGAGCATGCTTGTGAGCGAGAAGATGTTGCGGACGTCGTCATCGACCACCAGAATCGATTTTCCGGCCACCACCGAGTCCGCGTCGTGCAGGTGCTCGAGCATCTTCCGCTTCTGCTCGGGCAGCTTCGCCTCCACTCGGTGCAGGAAGAGCGCCGTCTCATCGAGGAGGCGCTCGGGAGACTTCACGTCCTTGAGTATGATCGTCTCCGCGTACTTTTTGATGCGCGTCTCTTCCTCCTGGTTCAGCTCCTTGCCGGTGTAAATGATCACCGGCAGGTCGTGATTCTCGGCGTCGGATTTCACCTTCTCGAGGAGATCGAAGCCGTTCATCTCGCCAGTGCTGAGGCCGAGGTCGAGCACCATGCAGTCGAAGTGCTTCTCGTGGAGCTTGGCCAGCGCTTCCTCGGCTGATGCTACGGCGGTGATGTCGACATCGTCGTGCGCAATCAGCTCGACGATGCTCTGACGCTGCGTCTCGTTGTCCTCAACGACGAGAAGATTCTTCGGAATGCGGTCGATGAATGAGGAGATGCGAGAGAACGCATCATCCAGCCCTTCCTTGCTGACCGGCTTGGCGAGATAAGCGATGGCCCCTGCCTTCAGCCCTTCACGCTTCTGCTCGACGCCCGAGATGATGTGTACCGGCACATGCCGCGTCTCAGGATCGCGCTTCAGCCGGTCGAGGACCTGGAAGCCGTCCATGCCCGGCATGTCGATATCCAGCGTGATTGCATCCGGACGCACTTCGCGCGCTGCCCTCAGCCCCGCTTCGCCATCGAGCTCGACGACGCCCTTGTAGCCTTTGTCGCGCGCCATGTCGAGCAGGAC
>JBKOVX010000280.1:0-3735 GCA_046724115.1 Gemmatimonadota bacterium
ATCTCGTAGAAGACACCTCCGTCTTCATAAAGCAGGATTGGAACGCCTATACGCCTGAAGATCACGAGGTGTGGGGCCTGTTGTACGAGCGTCGAATGAAGGAGCTGCGGAAGAACGGCAGCAAGATATTCCTCAAGGGCGCCGACACGATCGGGCTCAAGAAGGAGACGGTGCCCGATCTCGCCGAAGTCAATCGACGCCTCGCGCCTCCAACGGGTTGGGAAGCCGTTCCCGTCAACGGCTACATTCCGGCGAAGGCGTTCTTCCAGTGTCTGTCGCTGCGGAAGTTCCCGACGACGGTGACGATCAGAAAGCGCGAACAGCTCGATTACCTCCCGGAGCCGGACATCTTCCACGATGTCTTCGGTCACGTTCCGCTGCACGCCGATCCCGTGTTCGCCGACTTCCTGCAACACTATGGACAGGTTGCCGCGGCGGCCGAGAACGAGGAGGACACGACGCGGATGGCGCGCCTCTTCTGGTTCACCGTCGAGTTCGGATTAATTCGCGAGGATGGTCAGATCAAGGTGTATGGATCAGGCCTCATTTCTTCGCACGGCGACGCCGCCAACGCGCTTGGCCCGAAGTGCGATCGCCGTCCGTTCTCACTCGATGCGGTCTTCAACCAGCCTTTTGAGATCGATCACTTTCAGGACGTGCTGTTCGTGACCGAATCCTTCGATCAGCTCTTCAAGGCGGTGGAAGAGGCGGGGCGGAGAATCGGCACAATTCGCTGATCATTCAGCGCGATCGCCAGCGTATAAGTCTTATTGACGGGTCAACGATTCTCAAATCAGGGAGAGGGTCGTTGGTCGTCCAGCGTGTCCTCTAATAGTTCGACGCGCGAACGCGATCGAGCAGGTTTATCAACGAGTCGAGCTCGGAGGGGGGAAGGACGGAAACCGCCTGCGCGTCCCAACGGTTAACGGGATCGTCGAGCTCCTCCAATAGATCGAGGCCTTTCGTTGTGATCCTGCAGAAGACGCGTCGTCTATCCTTCGCGCAGGGCGTGCGTGCGACGAGTCCCTTTCGCTCGAGTCGATCCACCAGTCGAGTGACGCCCGGCGTCTGCTCGATCATTCGTTCGCCGATGGTCAACGTCGGCAAACCATCGGGCCCGGCGCCGCGCAGTATCCGCAGGACGTTGTATTGCTGCGGCGTGATTCCGTGGGGCTCTATTACTTGTGCCAGGCTGCGTTTCATGGCGTCCGCCGTGCGCAGCAGCCCAAGAGTTGCTTCTTGTTCTCTAGACCGGAATACCTCAGGAGGCTTCGGGTGGGCGGCCATGGTGTGAGTCTATTTATCTCCGGGACATTGAGCAAGCAAATCATGACGCTCACGCCCAAACGACTGCCGGCGGCAAAATTCGGCCGCTTTCACGAACCCCCTTTTCTTAAATTTGTCGGACCCTCAGACCGGCCCTTTTCGCCGGCCTGTGTGTATTAAATCGGACATTTTCTCCCCTCGACTCATTCCCCTCGACCTCGGTGAGGATTTTCGCGTGATCAAGAGATTTGCACCCATATCGCTGATTCTTGCCGCGGCCTGCGGCGGTGGTGATGGCAGCGGCCCCAAGGCCCCGCCCAGTGACATCAGCACGATGGCTGTCGGCGAGGTCAGGCTCCTCAACCCAACCGACATCACCAACGGCATTCAGCTGCCGGCGAGCAGCAGCGCACGCGATTATGTGATCGTCGTCGGAAACACCAACACCGCGCACGACGTCGTGGCCAGCTACGTGGTCAAGGCGGACAAGTCGACGACCGGCTTGTTCGGCCTCGAGACTGCGGCGGACATGGCGGCCGCGCGCTACAGCCTCTCGCTCAATGAAGTACCACTCGCCAGAACGTCGCAGCAGGCAATCGATAATAAGGTGCGCGCGTTCGAGCGCTCAGGCCTGACGCTCAAGTCGCGCTCGACTCTGCTCGGAGGCAAGTTCTCGATTCGCCGGAATGCGCAGGTCTCGACGGCCTCAGTGCCCGCCGTCGGCGACGTCATCAACCTCAAGATTCCCGACGCTTCGACCAGGGATCTCTGCAACAACTTCATACAGACTCAGGCGACCGTCGCTTCAGTGAGCCGCCGCGCAATCCTGGCAGTCGACACCCTCGACGGAAATCCGAATGTCCTCTTCACGCAGGCGGTGATGGACTCGATCACCCAGGAGTTCGACAACGTCACCTATCCGACCGACAGTTCCTACTACAACAATCCGACCGACATCGACGGCAACGGCCACATCATCCTGCTGTTCACTGGTCAGATCAACAAGCTGACACCGCCCAACACTTCGGGCGGATTCGTCGGTGGATTTTTCTTTGCCGGCGACATGTTCCCACCGACCGACCAGGGCGGGGGCCCTGGCTCCTTCTGCCCGGAAAGCAATCAGGCCGAGATTTTCTACCTGCTTTCACCGGATCCGACCGGAAGGTTTGGCAACATTCGCTCGACCAGCTCGGTGCGTCAGGGAACCCGCGGCACCATCGCCCACGAATTCCAGCACATGATCAACGCCGGGAATCGCTTCATCAATCCGGCGGTGAGCAGCTTCGAAGCGACCTGGCTCGACGAGGCCCTCGCGCACTTCGCCGAGGATGCAGTCGGTCGTGTGTCTCGCGGCTTCGGGGATCTGCAGACGCTCACGTTCAGCGATGTCCTGCCGTGCAACACGCCCTGCTCGCCGGCCAACGATTTCAACGCGTTCTTCTTCCAGAATCTCGCGCGCCTCACTTACTGGATGGACAAACCGGACCAGTTCGCGCCGTTCAGCAAGATGGCCGACACGAGTCTGGCAGTGCGCGGCGCGGCCTGGGCAATAGTCCGATATGCGGCCGACAATTACTCGAACGCGTTGCCGCGGAAACTCACCCAGGCCCTAGCGGCTGGCCCGGACACGGGCGTCAAGAATTTTGCCGCCGCGACCAAGGTTCCCATCGACACTCTCGTCAAAGGGTGGCTGGTATCGATGTACGCCGATCACCTCGGCATCACCGGCCTTCCGGCGCAGTACCAGTATCGCTCGTACAATTTCCGTAGCGTGATGCCACCGGTGGCGAGATCCGTCCTTGGTCAGTCGACGGCGACGTACCCGCTACGGGTTCAGTCGATCGGCAGCGGATCTGACAACATCACCGCGCAGAACAAGTCCGGTAGCGGCAACTTCTATCGCCTCACCGTAGCTGCCGGAGCTGGCGCCAAGACCGTCAAGATTCAGGACGCTTCCGGCAACAACGCCAGCTTCGCTGGGGAGCACGTGTACGTTCTTAGGGTTCAGTAGTGGGAAGGGGGAAGAGGGAAGAGGGAAGCGAAAACACTTTCGTACTCTCGTCCCCCTTCCCCCTTCCCCCTTCCCCCTTCCCTCTAGACCTCCCGCAGCGCCGTGATGGGCGTCTCCTTGAACGCGTCCCGCCCCGCCAGCAATCCGATCAGCAGCGTGAGACCGACGACGACCACAGCGATCCCGGTGATGGGAAGGATCGGCGGCGCGAACGGAGTCTTGAAGATGTAGCGCACGACCGCCCAACCGCCCGCGATCGACAACAGCATTCCCGTCAGTCCGCCCAGCAATCCAAGCAGCGAGTACTCGGCGAGGAGAATGCGCGCGATCTGGCCTCGCGTCGCGCCGAGCGTTTTGAGCAGAACCCCCTCGCGCACCCGCGCGCGCCGAGTCGCCGAGACAGCGCTGAACAATACCGGAATCGCGACGGCGAGACTGAATAGCGCTATGAATCGAAT
>JBKOVX010000314.1:0-2535 GCA_046724115.1 Gemmatimonadota bacterium
GCCGAGCGCGGTCACGGTCGTCCGCAGATCATCAAGCAGATCATCGAACAGTCTTCCCTGCCCGTTGACCCCGCGCTTGGTCGTGGAAGAATCAGCGTAGCAGCGGCTCTCGGACTGTGATCAATGCATTAGCGAGTTGCGACGGACTCATTCGTAACAGTGGATCCGTCATTTTGGTTTTAAGACACTTTGTTGGGGAGGTTTAGAATGGTGAAGCGACTTTTTCTGGGCATAACCGCAGTTGCACTGCTCGCCGCGTGCAGTGAGAATGCCACCGATTATCGCGCTGCAAAGTCAGTTCCCCTTGGTGCGAACAACGCTGTGCAGGCGGCCACGGAACTGCCTCCATTGACACTCATGTCGCCCGAAGTCTATGCGCCACTGCAACTGAACGGCGTGGTCGATCAGAGCGGATACGTATCCAAAGACAATCCACCCGCTAGCATGGGTAACGATAGACCGGTGCACATCAAGTATTGGGGTGGCCGGCTAATTCTGCAGCAGCGGGTTGTCTCGGTTTATTACGCACCGTCACCGATCTACAACGGTGGTCCCGCAGCTGGCACTACTGGTACAGGTGCAGCGGACGGTTCGCTGGTCGGTTTTTATCTGAGAAACATGGGCGGCTCCGCCCGCTGGAACGTGAACACGACGTACTCTCAAACCATCGACAAGATAGAGAGCTTCGTCCAGAACACGATGAACTATACGGGATTCTGGGCTACTCCGACGGGCCCAACTTCGGGAGCGACTGTGACGGGCAGCCAAATGGTCGGACTCATCGAGGCCGGGTTCAGCAGCGGAAACCAGACCTACGATCCAAACACGTCGTACGTGATTTTCACGGGTCCCGGAGTAAACCTGGGTGGTGGCTTCTCGAGTACCAACCTCCAATACTGCGCGTTTCACTCGGCTTACCGACGGGCCAATGGCACCTACGTTCAGGTTTCGGCGATGCCATACGATGCTGATTTCACGCCTGCACATCCGGCGGCTGGCGGATTCGTCTGCGTCGTGCAAAACGGAGCTCCGAACGGCGATGTCGGCGCCGACGGAATTGTGAGCGCGTTGCAGCACGAGACGGAGGAGACGACGACGGATCCGGGAATCGTGGCCTTCGCTGGCTGGTTCGATATTCAAGGGTTTGAAAGCTCGGACAAGTGCGCGTACATCTTCGGACCTGTCTTCCGCAATGCCACCGGCTTCTACAACATCTTCATTGGTGGACGACCGTTCCTCGTGCAAGGTCAGTGGCAGCGAGCGGAGAGCACTCAGGAGCGGTGCACCACCAGCCTCTAGGATAATTGCGCGGCCCGCAACGTAGTTTGCGCAGCAGCTAAGAGAGGAGAAAAGCCGGATTCGTCACGAATCCGGCTATTTCCTTAGCAGCGGAACTCAAGAATTATTTCTTCGCCGCTGTCTTCTGGTACGTCCCCATCAGCTCGCCCGAATCCAACACGTGACCTTTCATCGCCTTTTCGAGATCCGCCTTCGCAGGAGATGACAAACCGGCCAGCGTCGTGTCCAGCGCATAGAGCTTGAAAAAATAACGGTGGCGGCCGATGGGCGGACATGGACCGCCATATTCCGCCTTCCCCCAATCGTTCTTACCCTGCACCGCTCCCTTCGGCAGTCCGCTCTTCGACGCGTTCTCCGGCAACGAAGTGGACGACGCCGGAACGTTGTATAGCACCCAGTGGACATACACGCGCTGCGGCTTCGCCGGGTCCGGAGCGTCAGGGTCATCGACGATCAACGCATAACTCTTGATGTTGCCTGGCGCGCCCGACCACGCGAGCGGCGGGGAGACATCCTGACCCTCGCAGGTGTATTTGGCGGGAAGCGATCCGCCTTGTTGAAATGCGGACGATGTGACTTTGAGTGTCATGGTGCTGCTCCGTGGTTCCGTGTCTGTCGCTGCCGGCTCGCTCGCGCTTAGCGACGACGTATCGCCGGCCGACGGCGTCCCGCGCTTGCACGCGAGCGCCAATAGAAACAGCAGAGTGAATGCCTTGATCGTCATGAGTCGGCTACTGTTCGTGCGCTTTCACGCGTCGACACTTTCACCGTCCAGATCACGCCGAGGGCAATCAGCGCACTTCCCGCACTGGCGGCGATGGCCGAGCTGAGGATCGCATCCTCGCCACCGTAAGCCATCACGGCAACCCCAGGGACGTACGAGACCGCAATCGCCCAGCCAATCGCCGGCCAGATTGTCCACCGTTCGCGGCGGAACAGGCCGTACGCGGTAATGAGGCCGAGGATGCCGTAGAGGAGAACTCCGACGGGCACCGAATGCTGAAGCGGCGTTTCACCTTCGCCCCACTCATTCAAGCCGTTGAATACGCCGAGGCAGCCTAAAACTGCCAGCACGCAGAGGGAAACCACCCAGGCAACTTTGCGACCCACGGTGTCAACCGCCGATGTGCTTTAACGTCAGTTGATTGATTCGCTGTTCCAGTGCCCCGAGGGTCAGGCATGAAAGCGTGCCTTTGCTCGACCCGAGATCCTGGGCGTACGCGGTCAGCTGAGTGG
>JBKOVX010000442.1:0-4633 GCA_046724115.1 Gemmatimonadota bacterium
CTGCAAGTCCTCCAGCTGCGGATCGGTAAGCGATCCGCGCACGCCCATCGTCAGCAGGTCGGTGTAGCCGCCGATCGCATTGAGCGGAGTTCGCAGCTCGTGCGACATCGCGGCGAGGAACTGACTCTTGGTGCGGTTTGCCTCGTCGGATGCGGCGGCCTTGCGGGCGACTTCGATGGCACGCTCCTGTGCCGCGCGGCGCTCGGTCAAATCACGAGTGACCTTGGCGAAGCCGGCTAGCGAGCCATCCGGTTTGCGGAGGGCGGTGATGACGACGTTGGCCCAGAAGCGCGTTCCATCTTTGCGCAGGCGCCAGCCTTCTTCTTCGTAGACGCCGGTTTTCGTCGCGATTTTCAGCTCTCTCGCTGGCTTGCCGCTCTCGAGATCCTCAGGCGTATAAAAGATCGAGAAATGCTTTCCGATGATCTCGTCGCTGGTGTAACCCTTGATGCGCTCGGCGCCGGCGTTCCAGGTGGCGATCTGCCCAGTGGGATCGAGCATGAAGATCGCGTAGTCCCTGACGCCCTGGACGAGGAGTCGGAAGCGCTCCTCACTCTCGCGGAGCGCCTCTTCGGCGAGGCGGCGCTCGGTCAGATCGCGGGTTACTTTGGCGAATCCAACCAGATGCCCCGCAGAATCTCGCAGCGCGGTAATGACCACGTTTGCCCAGAAGCGAGTGCCATCCTTGCGGATGCGCCAGTCCTCGTCCTCGAACCGTCCGACCCGCACCGCTTCCCTGAGCTCGAACTCCGGGAAGCCCTGTTCGATTTTTTCACGCGGGTAGAAGATCGAGAAGTGTTTCCCGATCACTTCGTCCGCGGTGTAGCCCTTGATGCGGTGTGCGCCGGCGTTCCAGCTCAGGATGTAGCCGTCGGCGTCGAGGGCGAAAATGGCGTATTCGTCGACGCTCTCGACGAGCAGGCGATGGAGCTCGCCGGTCTCGTGGGCGATGACGCCGGATGCTTGTTGGCCCGTCGCTGCCGCGGGATCGAATGGGCGTTGATCGCCGCGCGCTTCCACATCTCGGGTCCGATCGGCCGGCCAGGAAAAATCAGCCATTATTGGAGACAGCCGGGGGACGGAATTTGGAGTGTGCTCATTTGTCGTCGGCCCTCCGCCTGCGTCACAACTAACCTCGGCCGGCATGTAGGCTCATGCCCACGCGGTACTTGATCGAAGGACTAAGCCGTCGATTCAAGAGGGTCAAGATGGCAGTGCAAGTCCCGGTCCTCCCGGCAGCAGACTGCTGAGGGTGCCTTCGAGTCGAGACCAGTATCGCTAAAGCGTGCAAATGTGCATTGTCTAGCCAACAATCGTCAGGATGGGCTTCATGCGTCTCGTTCTCGCCGGTGTCTTCACGACATTGCTGCTCGCCGAGCCGAACCGACGGAACATCGACGCGTCCGTCGCCGGCGGCGGCCTGGAACGAATCGTCGTCAATGACAATCGCTTGCCGGCCGGCACGCTGTCCGGTGGCGTGCTCACGATCACGCTCGAGATCCGCGAGGGTGAATGGCATCCGGATCGTGACACCGACACGGGGATCGTTGTGCACGCGTTCGCCGAGGAGGGCAAAGCGCTTCGCATCCCCGGTCCGCTCATTCGGGTCACTGAGGGCACGCAGATCCATGCGATTCTGCACAACACGCTGCGCGACAGCACAGTCACCGTGCATGGCCTGAGCCCTCGCGGCAGCGCGGTTGAGCCATCGAGCGACACGATTCAGATCCGGCCGGGCGCGGTGCGGGAAGTGCGCTTCGCCGCGGGTGCCTTCGGCACGTACTACTACTGGGCCAGCACGTCGCCCGGTGGACCCGGCGCGCGGCCGAACGCCGACGAAGAGCTCAACGGCGTGTTCATCGTCGATCCCCGAGGCACGAGCTTGCCGCGTGATCGGGTATTCGTCCTCGCACTGTGGGCGAACCGCCAGGTTGCGGGCGGCGTGTTGAGCCGCGGCGATGTTCTCCGCTTTACGATCAACGGCAAGAGCTGGCCCAACACGGAGCGTCTCGCATACAACGTCGGCGACACCGTGCGTTTTCGCATCGTGAACGTGAGCACGCAGCCGCATCCCATGCACCTGCATGGGTTCTACTTCAACGTCGACAGCCGCGGCAACGGAACGCGTGACAGCCTCTTCGACGTTACTTCGCCGCATCGCGTCGTCACCGAGCGCCTGGCTCCTGGACGCACGGCGACGATGACCTGGATTCCCGATCGCGCCGGCTACTGGATGTTCCACTGCCATGACAACATTCACGTGCTGCGCAACGCGCCACTCGACGGCACTCCGCTGATTCCGGAGCGCGACATGCACGCCATGAATCATGCGCTCGAGATGATGGGTGGGCTCGTGATGGGCATCGAGGTGCGCAACCGCGGCGTGGTACAGGCGTCGTCCGAGCGCGCGCCGCGACGCCGGATGCGACTCGTCGCGATGCTCGACACGTCAGCGCACTCAACCCTCGAGGAGCCCGCCTACGGGTACGTGTTGCAGGAGGCGGGACACCCGGTGGCATCGACGTATCCGACGTTGCCCGGTCCCACGATTCTCCTGAAGCGTGGTGAGCCGGTGAGTATCACCGTCGTGAACCAGCTTTCGGAAGCGACGTCGGTGCACTGGCACGGCATCGAGCTCGATAGCTATTACGACGGCGTCGCCGATTTCGCCGGCCATCCCGGCCACATCGCACCGTCCATCGCGCCGAAGGATTCGTTCGAGGCGCGCTTCACTCCGCCACGCTCGGGGACATTCATCTACCATCCGCACGCCGACGAGCTGCGACAGCAGGAGGCCGGGCTGTCGGGCGCGATCGTCGTGGTCGATTCCATCGAGTCTTTCGACTCGGTGCACGATCGCGTGCTGCTCATCACCTCCCCGCGCACCAGGGCGGAGCAGCAGACCGTGTATCTGAACTGCACGAACAGGCCAGCGGCTTTGGAATTTCGGGCCGGCGAGCGGTATCGCCTGCGGTTCGTCAACATCCATACGTCGAGACCGAGCATGATCGTCCGCGTGCTGCAGGATTCCGTCCCGGTTACCTGGCGCGCGGTGGCCAAGGACGGCATGGACCTGCCGGCCGATCAGGCGACGGTTCGGCCAGCCGTGCAGCAGTTCGGAAATGGTGAGACGTACGACTTCGAGTTTGCCTCTCCTTCGCCGCGCGATCTCACCCTCACGGTTCGCTCGTCGGCCGGCGCGTTGCTCGTATCGATGCCCATCAACGTCCGCAAGAGAGAATGATCGATCGGCGGAACGAGGGCTGGGTCGATACAATCGCGCGCGGAAACAATAGACAGCCGGCTTTTATAGACGGCCGGCTTTTATCGATATGGATCGCCAACTTCTCTTCAGGAAATGAGCACCAACCCCAATCGATCGAAGCGCATCGTCGTCATTGGCGCCACGGGCCACATCGGCACCTTCCTCGTGCCTCGGCTGGTTGCTGCCGGACACGAGGTGATCGCTTTCAGTCGCGGAGAGCGCGAGCCGTATCGGCCGCATCAAGCATGGGCGGAAGTCGAGCGCGTGACGATCGATCGTTCAAAAGAGGAGGCGGCTGGAACCTTTGGCGACGGCGTCGCCGAGCTACGTCCGGATGTGGTGGTCGATCTGATCTGCTTCACGCTGGCGAGTGCGCAGCAGCTGGGGCGCGGGCTGCAGAGAAGCGACGCGTTGCTGCTGCATTGCGGCACGATGTGGGTCCACGGCCACAGCACCATCGTGCCGACCACGGAGACCCAGCCGCGCGAGCCGTTCGGCGATTACGGGATTCAAAAAGCGGAAATCGAGAAGTGGCTGCTGACGGCAACGCGCGCCAAGCATATACGGGCGTCCATTCTCCACCCGGGGCATATAGTCGGGCCGGGTTGGCCTCCGGTTAATCCGGCCGGTCACCTGGACCCATCGGTCTTTGCGCGACTGGCGAAGGGTGACGAGCTCGCTCTTCCCAATTTCGGAATGGAGACACTTCACCACGTGCACGCCGACGATGTGGCACAGGCGGTCGAGCTGGCGATCGCAAACAACGATCGCGCGGTTGGCGAGAGCTTCCACGTCTGCTCACCTGCTGCCATGACATTACGTGGCTACGCCGAGGCGATGGCAGCCCACTTCGGTCAGCGTGCTCGGCTGGTGTTTCTGCCGTGGGATGAATGGCGCAAGACGGTGAGCGAGGAGCAGGCACGCATCACCTGGGATCACATCGCTCATTCCCCCAATGCCAGCATCGCCAAGGCGCGCGAGCGACTCGGATACGCGCCGCGGTACACGTCACTTCAGGCTGTCATCGAGTCCGTCGCTTAGTGTCGCAGCCTATACGCGACGGTGGCGCGCACCGTCGTCACGTCTGCGGGCACAGAGTACACCTGGCCGGAGAGCTGCAACGCCTCACTCACGTTTAGGCTGAGGCCACCGAACGCCGAGCCGCGTACGAGCCGCGCCACGACCTCGGTCGAGTCGGCGTAGCCAGTTGCGTCGGTGAAGCCGACGCGGAAGCGCGGGCGCAACCAGGTCACTCCGCCGCCGGCGTAGAGCGCGACGCGACCGCCCACCGCACGAAGGCCAAGCGCGGCCTCGCTCCCGAACATTCCTGGATAGAAGTTGTCGCGGGACGGCTGCGTCCCGTAACAC
>JBKOVX010000126.1:0-4244 GCA_046724115.1 Gemmatimonadota bacterium
CTGGACCTTATTCTCGCCGGGAACGGTCAGCTCACGGTTTATCGAAACAATCTCGACGGAACCTTTAGAGAGGCGGCAAAGGGCTTGGGCCTCGCTGCCAGCGGCGACTGGCGCGATGTGGTTTTTGGAGACTTCGACGGCGATGGTCGGGTCGATCTCTTCGTTGTGAACGGGCAGGGCAGCAGCGCGTTGCTCCACAACGGTGGTACGCAGGGATTTAGTGACATCACGGCGGCAAGCGGGTTAAGCGGGACTACCGGTTCGAGCGCCGCAGTCGGCGATTACAACAACGATGGGTTTCTCGATCTGTTCGTCGCTGGCGTCAACGGAGGCGGAACACTCTGGCTGAACAAGGGAGACGGAACCTTCGCTCGCGATGCGCGCTCGAGTGCGGCGTTGCAGGCCTTGCGGTCCACGGAGGGATTGGCGGCGAGTTTCGTCGACTACGACAACGATGGGTGGCTCGACTTGGTTGTCGGGGGAAAGCCGGTCTCCGGGACGAAGAGCGCGTCGAGCGTGTTCATGTTCCGCAACGATGTCACCGGGAAGTTCATCGACCAGTCGACGGTGATCCCTGCAAACGTGAGAGCGGTCGGCGCATCTGCGATCACAGTCTCCGATGTCGACGAGGACGGCGACGAAGACCTCTGGCTGATGGACGGCACCGGCGCGCCCCGGTTGCTGCGGAATGATCTCGGCAATAGCAACCTGGCTGTGAACGTCGAGCTCAAGGGACTGCGCGACGGGAGCGGGAAGAACAACGCGTTCGGGATAGGGGCCAGGCTCGAGCTACGCGCCGGGTCCATCTACCAGACGAGAGTTGCCACCGATCGGGTCACTCACTTCGGCCTGGGACCGCACCTGAAAGCGGACGTGCTGCGCGTCGAATGGCCGAATGGTGTTCCCCAAACGATCTACTTCCCGGGATCCGACCAGGACGTTGTCGAGCGCGAGATGCTCAAAGGATCCTGCGCCCTCGCCTACACGTGGGACGGAAAGCAATTCCGCTTCGTGACCGACGCCATGTGGCGAAGCGCGCTCGGGATGCCGCTCGGACTGATGGGGGGCGCCAGCGCCTTCGCTCCGGCCGGCGCATCACAGGAATACCTGCGCATCTCGGGTGATGCGTTCAAGCCGCGCGATGGACGCTACGTGCTGCAGCTAACCGAAGAGCTGTGGGAGACTGCCTACGCCGACGAGGTGAAGTTGTTGACGGTCGATCATCCGGATTCGGTCGACGTTTTCGTCGACGAGCGATTCGTTCCACCGGGTCCGGTGAAGCTTCGCGTCTTCGAGGTCGCTCGGCGCGAGTATCCGATTTCCGCGGTCGACGAGCGCGGTCACGATGTTCTGCCTGCACTCCGCGCGAGCGACGACGTCTACGTCTCGAATTTCACGCCGACCAGGTACCAGGGAGTCGTCGAGCCGCATGATCTCGTCATGGACCTCGGGCGCGACGCGGGCAGCCCTGGCACATATCTGTTCTTGCGCGGCTGGATTTATCCGACCGATGCGAGCATCAACGTCGCCCTCGGACAGCAGTCGTCAATTAAAGTCTCGTTGCCTTCACTCGAGGTGCGCAACGGGAGGGGAGAATGGCGCACGGCAATCCCGAGCCTCGGATTCCCGTCGGGCAAGGACAAGACAATGGTTATCGACCTTGCCGGGAAGTTCCTAGCCGCTGATCACCACGTGCGCATTCGCACCAACATGCAGATCTACTGGGACGAAGCGTTCGTAGCGAGAGATCTCGCCAACGATGCAGCGAGAGTCTCGACTCTGGACCCCGTCGCTGCCGATCTGCACTTCCGCGGATTTTCGCGCATGTACCGTAAGGGCGGCCGCTACGGACCGTACTGGTTCGCGTACCAGGACGTGACGAAGGAATCGCCGTGGCGCCCGATCGAGGGCAACTACACGCGCTATGGTGACGTGTTGTCGCTGCTGCGCAATCCCGACGACATGTACGTAATCATGGGGGCGGGAGACGAAGCCACCATCCAGTTCGACGCCAGCTCGGCGAAATCACTGCCGGCCGGGTGGAGGCGCGATTTCCTGCTCTATACCGACGGCTGGATCAAGGACTCCGATCTCAACACCGCATTCGGGACGACCGTGGGTCCGCTGCCATTCCACGGCGTGAAATCATATCCGTTCGGCGCGGGAGATTCGTATCCGACCGATGCACCGCATCAGCGGTATCTCAGAGAGTACGACACCCGCGTCGTGAAGAGGCCATCGCCTCCGTGAGCGCGATTTCGATCGTGCTGAGAGGCGTTGCGTTGACGTTCGTTCTCTTCGTCTGCTATAGCATCGGCAGCAGCGTCGCAATGCGCGGGATTCCACAGCCATCGGCGGGCGGCGGATCTGCGGCGGTCTCACTGGTCGTGGTTTGCGTTCTCCAGACCATAGTCCTGAGCTACCTCACACTCCGCTCACGATGGTCCGGCTGGCGGCTGATGCTTGCAATCTTTTTCATCTTCTACGGCGTGGCGACGTTCATGCCGCAGATCGAGTCGGCTGTCTTCCTGACGACGCAGCTGCCAGCTGGGATGGTGGGTCGCCTCTTTCTCATGGGATTCCTCGTCGCCGCCCCGTTCTCCGTACTTGCGGTGATCATTCTTGGTAAGAGAAAGGCCCAGCTCACGGACTATCAGCCAGGCATGGGCCTGAGCATACATGTGAGCATACGAGCGTGGAAGCTGGCCGTGATCGCGGTCGCGTACGTGATCCTCTATTTCACGTTCGGATATTTCATTGCGTGGCGGAATCCCGCCGTCAGAGAGTATTATGGCGGCGCCGACCCCGGCGATTTCCTCGCTCAAATGCAAAATGTTGTGCGAGACACGCCATGGCTCATTCCGTTTCAGGTACTGCGGGCGATGTGCTGGGTCGCCATCGCGCTGCCCATCATCAGGATGCTCAAAGGGGACTGGCGCGAAGTTTCACTCGCGCTCGGAGTCACCTTTTCGGTATTGATGAACGCCCTGCTTCTTCTACCGAATCCGTACATGCCCGAGCCAGTGCGGATGGCGCACCTCGTGGAGACGGCTTCGTCCAATTTCATCTTCGGCGTGCTGGTAGGTTGGCTGCTCACGAGGGACGAGGGACGAGGGGCGAGGGACGAGGCGGGCCGTTGATCTCGCCGGGCCAAATCGCGCCAAGATCAACGGCCCGCGTTGCCGTCTCTCGCCCCTATTTGTTCGAGAGCTGGTAGCAAGCCACGTCGTATTGCGATACCGCGTGTGAGCTTCCGTTGGCCAGAGATGGAGTGTTATCACTTCCTGCGTAGTGGCTCTCGGCATTCGCAAAGCCGGTGGTGCCAAATCCGTGGGGCTCCGTCTGGGCATTGGCGGACCCACAACTTGCTCCGGGCTGTCCTGTCCCTGAGGGGTTTCTGGCGGCGCTCACTGCGCCGGGTACCACCAACGACCGCGCGTTGGGCTGCGCTGAGGGACCGGTCGGGCTCGCGGCACAGCCGGCGAGCACAGCGAATGTGAAGAGAAGCGATAGCGATTTCATACAGACTCCATCGAATAAGTGGATCGATGAGCGGCATGGATAGCCGCACGATTTCGAGGGGAGGAGCGGGCGACGCGCATTTCAGAGGCCATCGGCGTCGGTAATCACCGGACATTAGTCCCGCGCCGGAATGCATTCACCGCACGTCCAACCTGTCGCGGCCGCGTGCGCGTGAGCTATACTCTCCTTCGTGTCGCAGCGCCCCCGCCCAGCCATTCGGCGAGCCATCATGGCCGTACCTTTCCTCGCCGCCCTGCTGCTCGCGATGCGGCTGGATCGGGGCCCCATCCGGTCGAATGCCGACTCCGCGCACCCAGGTTTTCTGCTGCGCGACGAGACGTCAGCCGCCGGGATTCACTTCGTCCATCACCGGCCGACATTCGATCCAAAGATTGTCAACGTCGAGCCGCACGTGGCGGCTCTCGGCGCCGCGGTGTCCGTCACAGACTTCGACGGCGACGGCAGGCCCGATCTCTACTTCACCAACAGCGAGTTCGGCCAGCCCAACGCGCTTTATCGCAACAAGGGCGACGGCACCTTCGAGGATGTCGCGGCCGCTGCCGGACTCGCCGATCTCAACGAGCCCGGCCAGGGCGTTTCGATGGGGAGCGTATGGGGCGATTTCGACAACGATGGGCGTGAAGATGTCCTCGTCTATCGCTACGGCTACCTCGCGCTCTACAAGAACCTCGACGGCCACCATTTCAAGGATGTCACCGAAG
>JBKOVX010000138.1:0-2451 GCA_046724115.1 Gemmatimonadota bacterium
GAGGACGTCCGACGCCACATCGGTCTTTACCGGCCTGAAGTCGAACGGCTACTCACTGCGCCCCCAATACAGAGTTTACGGGGGAACAACAATCGCGCTCGAGGCAAGATCGTATCTCTTCGACGCGAATTCGCGTCCGACGGCGTCGGGCGGTGGCGGTGCGTTCGGCAGTCGCGAGCAGCAGCTCGGATTCAGTCTCAGCTCGTATTTGCGCCAGTACTACCTGAACACAAGCGCGTACCTCGGCAACGTCACGAGAACGGTGACGCCAGTTGGCTTGAGCACCGAATCGGATCGCACGCCGCGGAATTACTGGACGACGAACGCGGGCTGGTCGGGTGCTGGTGGCCTGCTCGAGCTGCAGATGCGCATCGAGCAGACGCGCGACCGAGGCGGGTTCGTGAACCAACAGAGTCTGTTCGGAATACACGGTGAGCAGGTTGTGCTGCCATGGCTCGGCGGGCTGCGCGGCGAGGGTGAGCTGCAACGCGTGAACGGGTTTGGCAATGAGAGGTCGTCGATCGTGCGCGCGGGATTGGCAGTGCCTCTGATCAATGGCCTGGCCCTGAAGGTCGATGCCGAGCGCAACTCGGTCTTCCACGCAGTCAACGGGCGGGTGCCGTGGGTGCTCGGCATTCGTGTCGAGCACGCGATCACGGTGCCGATGCTCCGCACGCCCGGCACATCGGGCTACGTATACGAGGATCTGAACGGAAACCAGCGACGAGACGCGGGGGAGCCCGGGGTCGCCGGCGCGATTGTGAGGCGCAGCGGCGAGACCGCTGTTGCAGACCAGAGTGGCAAGTATCGCGTTGGCGGCGATGCCAGCAAGCCGGTTACGATCGACGAGGCATCGCTTCCCGACGGCTGGTCGTCAAATGGAGCGAGCCGCGGTGATCTCAGTGTTTCGCTGTCGACAAGCGCGGAAGTCGAGCTCGTCGTTGCGCCCCGCTCTGGAATCGCCGATGTGCAGGTGGATCTGACTAAGGCGCACGTGATCGCGCGTGACAGCGCGGGCCGCGAGTGGGGCGCCCTCATGACCGGACCGACCACCGCGACCTTCCAGTCGCTGCCCGTCGGCGCATACAAGCTCGAGTTCGATCTCTCGGAGCTGACGGAGCCGCTGGCCGCACGAAGCCCGATTCCGCAGCTGATCGTAAGCGGGAAAGAGTCGAGGTCGATCACGATTACTCTCGATCCGCGCCCGATTCGGATGTGGAACGGTGGCTCGAAGACCGGCACCCAGAAGAACGACGCGCCATCGAGCAAAACTCCGGACAAGATCGGGTCATGATGACGCGCATGATTTTTCGCGGGCGGGTGGTCACTGGCGCTCTCGCGATTGCCGGATCGCTGCTCGTCTCGGGATGCCTGAAATCGACGGAGCCCCAGCCATCGCTGCTGCAACTCAATGGCACGTGGAATTACACCGGCATTCAGACGGGTCCGGTGCGCGAAACGCTCACCGGCACCCTGACAATCTCGCGCGAGTCGGGAACGAGCTTTCAGGGTCGACTGGACCTAGTCGCGGTGAACTCACAGACCGGAGAGAGCAGAGTCCTCGGCGGCTTGGTGAGCGGCTCCGAGAGCCCGAGCGAAGTCATAGACTTCGACGCTGACGTCGAGTCGAGCCCGCGACGTCACGTCGGCCAAATCGTCGCGGACACGATCTCGGGGACGTGGGTTGGATCGGCATCTGACGGCACCACGGCGTCGGGTACATTCAGAGTTCAACGGGAGAGCCAATGAGGCGCGCTGTTGCCGGACTTGCCGCGATGATTCTCTGCGCCTCGGCAGCGCCTACGATTTCGCTCGCTCAGTGCACCGCCAACGGCGCGCCGGCCAGCTGCGGCGTGCCGGGTAGCGTGTCAATGACCGCCGGAAGAGTGGTGCGGCTGCAAATGAGCGCCGGGTCGACGTCGCTCACCGCGCCGACACCCAACGATTTTGACGCGGGCTTCAACTCCACCACCGGTCCAACGCTCACGATAAGCGCCAACGCGGCGTGGACGCTTCATATCCGCGCTTCGACCGCCGTATGGAATGCCACCAACACGTCGCCGGGAGCTCCCGCGCGCGCCAACAAGCCGGCGGCGGACTTGATGTGGGCGACCGCGCCTAACGGAGCGTTCTCCGCGTTGTCGACGAGCGACGCGAATCTCGTCGCAGGTTCCGCCACCGCAAGCAACGCGACGACGCTGTATTTCCAGACTCTCTACAACTGGACCCTCGATACTCCGGGCAACTATAGCATGTCGATAGTGTTGACGTTGACGTCTCCTTAGGGGCGAGGGACGAGGGGCGAGGGGCGAGGAATCGGAAGGGCGAAGCGCGAAAGCAGGCAGGGGACAGCTTTACCCCTCGTCCCGCGCCCCTCGTCCCGCGCCCCGCCCGCCCCCACCAACGTCAACGGTCCGCTTGTACGACGGATACACGCCGATATAACCGCTA
>JBKOVX010000201.1:0-4638 GCA_046724115.1 Gemmatimonadota bacterium
CCGAGACCCAGACCGCGATCCAGTATCCGAAAGTCATCCCGAGCAAGCCGCCGATGAGCGTGAATCTCCTCACCGGACTCGGCGGCGCCTGGATGGCTTCCTCCAGCTCGTGGCGCGGCGTCGGCGTGTACACGCGAATCAAGCCGACGTTCTTTTCCTTCAGCGCTTCGATGGCGCTGACGGCGGCGTCGAGCTCGCGGAATGCCCCAAGAACGCCGCGCATTAGGCGAACTCTCCTGGCGTGTCGGGCTCGTACTCGAAGTGGCGCCCCGAGGGATCGATGCCGTGCGGGTGCGTTTTTCTGAGCCTCGGCGGAACGATTTCCTTGACCTCGGCGATCGCGATCACCGGCAGCTGTTTGATGAACAGCATGAACCACATCGAGAACCAGCCGAAGCTGCCGGCGAGGATCGCGTAGTCGACCCAGGTCGGGCGGTAGCTGGTCCATTGCCACGGCTCGAACTCGTGCGACAACGACGGCACGACGATGACGAAGCGCTCGAACCACATCCCGATGTTGATCGTGAACGAGATGATGAACAGCCAGGCCGCGTTCCGCCGCAGCCGCTGCACGAAAAGCGACAGCGGTAGCACCATGTTGCAGGTGTAGAGAATCGCCGACGCCCACCACCACTGGCCCCAGATGCGATTCGCGAAGAAGCTCTTTTCAGCCTCGTTGCCGCTGAACCACGCCACAAACCATTCACTCATGTACGCGCAGCCGACGACGAGCGACGTGAAAAGACAAAGCTTGGCCGCTGCATCGAGGTGGTTGATCGTGACGTAGTGCCTGAGCCCGAACCACTTTCTGAGGGGGATGATGATGGTGAACACCATTCCCATGCCGGAGAAAATGGCGCCGGCGACGAAGTAGGGCGGGAAGATCGTCGTGTGCCAGCCCGGCGTCAGCGCCATCGCAAAGTCGAACGACACCACCGAGTGCACCGAGAGCACGAGTGGCGTAGAGAGCGCCGCCAGAAAGAGGTAGGCTCTGGCGAAGTGTCGCCACTCATTGTCCGTGTTCCGCCACCCGAGGGACATCATTGAGAAGATGCGCTTCCGGATGGGGCTGATCTTCTCGCGGTCGCGGAGGACCGCTATGTCGGGAATCAATCCGACAAACAGGAACGTGCTCGAGATCGTGAAGTACGTAAGGATCGCGAAGACGTCCCACACCAGCGGAGACTTGAACTGCGGCCAGATGTAGCGCCAGTTCGGGTACGGAATCAGCCAGAAGAATTTCCACGGCCGCCCGAGGTGCAGAATCGGGAACAGCGCGGCCGTCATGACCGCGAACACCGTCATCGCTTCCGCGCAACGATAAATCGTGGTGCGGAACCCCGCGCGGAACAGATATAGAATCGCCGAGATTAGAGTGCCGGCGTGGCCGATACCGATCCAGAAGACGAAGGTGATGATGTAGACGCCCCACATCACCGGCGGGTTGTATCCCGCCACGCCCAGGCCGCTATAGATCTGGTACATCCAGGCGCTGATGCCGATGATGAGGAAGAAAATCGCGACGCCGAGCCCGATAAACCAGCCGAGCGTCGGTCGTAGCGTGCGGATGATTTCGCGATCAACCTGCTCGTAATCTCTGACCGCGGGCAGCTGGACAGCAGCGCTCGCTATGTTCGGGCGACGCGGCTCGTCGCGGGCGGGCATCGGTCTGGTGATCGTGGCCATCGCTTAGGCCCTTCCCGGTACGGCCGGAGCCGGATGATTCACTTTCTTCAGGTAGACCACTGCCGTGTACGTGTTGAGCTCCTCGAACACGTGGTAGGCTCGGGCATCCTTCGCCATTTGTGTCACCGTCCAGTTCTCGTCGGCGGCATCGCCGAATACGATGGCGCGTGACGGACAGGACGCAGCACACGCCGTCGTGAACTCGTCAGGTTTCAACGGGCGCTTCTCCAGCGTCGCCCTGTTCTCCGCTTCACGAATTCGTTGGACGCAGAAGCTGCATTTCTCCATCACGCCTTTCCCGCGCACGGTCACATCGGGATTGAGCTGCCAGTTGAGCGGCTCCGGGAACGCGTACTGGGGACGATGGGGCTCACCGTAACCGAACCAATTGAAGTAGCGAACCTTGTACGGGCAGTTGTTGGAGCAGTAGCGCGTGCCGACGCAGCGATTATAAACCTGCACGTTGAGCCCGTCCGGCGAGTGGTACGTCGCGTACACCGGGCACACTGGCTCGCACGGAGCGTTGCCGCAGTGCTGGCACATCATCGGCACGAAGCGCGTGTCAAAATTCGCGCTGCCGTCTTCCCCGCCTTCGTAGTAGCGCTCGATGCGGATCCACGCCATTTCGCGACTGCGCAGCAGGTTGGCGCCGAAGCCGGTGCGATCCGGGAGAACCTTGCCCACCTGCCAGTCGGCGCCGACGGTCGGAATGTTGTTCTCGGCGTAGCACGCGCTCACGCACGCCGCACATCCGGTGCAACGCGCCAGATCGACAGTCATCGCCCAGCGACGTTTGGTCATGCCGCTCCAGTGCTTCGGATCGTACATGCCCTTTTCGTTGGAGCGTTGACTGCCTTGCTCGCCTTGCGCGTCGTTTGCTACCGGCGAACGCATCCCGGGAAGGAACGCGTGCGATGCGTCGCCGGGAAATTCTTCGCCGTGCTCGGCACCGGCTTCAGCATGCTGACCGGCTGGAGCTTCTTGTCCAGCAGCCTCCGCGACCTCAGCCCTGTTCGCATTTCCGGAATCGTAGCCCGGGCGGCCCGCTCTCAGGTCGGCGATGGCGATCGCCTGACCGATGCCGCGCCCATGCTGGCGCGCCGAGCCCTCGGTGGTGACGATGTGCGCGTAACCGCCTGCCTTCGTCACGTCCGCCTTGGTAGAAACGAACGCGACTCCGCCCGCGCGATCTTCTCCGAGCGGCAGAATCTCCAGCGGACTGAATCCAGCTTTGGCGTAGCGACCGGCGTGCGCGTGACCGCGCCCGGTTGCGATGGCGACCGTGTCGCGCTGAATTCCCGGATAGCCGAGCACCGGCAGCGTGAGACTTCCGGCCGCTGTCCGCACGGTGACGAGATCGCCATTCGACAATCCCATTCGCTCGACGGTCGCGGGATTCATCTCGGCGACAGTCTGCCAGCAAATCTTCGTTACGGGATCCGGAATCTCCTGCAGCCATGGTTTGTTCGCACCACGACCGTCGCCGAGGAACGGATGCGGATACACGACCAGATACATGTTGCCGCTGGATTGCTCGATCGGTGCAGCAGCGTGGACCGGGGGGAGCGGTCGCGCTGTCGTCGGCTCACCAAGGGATCCCGACGCGATGCCACGCGGCAGAGCGGTTGCCAGAGCGGTCGCACCGCCGGGGAAACGACCAATAAGCCAGGCGCGATAATCGGGAGTCGAGTAGCGCGCCGCGGCGGTCGGATCATTCTTGGCAACCGCAATCAACACGTCCGACGTAGCGCGGGTCTCGAAGACGGGGTCCATCGTCGGCTGCTGAAGCGAGATGGTTCCGCGAATCGGCTCCGCGTCTCCCCACTGCTCGAGCGTGTGGTGATCCGGAAGAATTAGATCGGCGAGCTCCGACGTCTCGTCGGGATAACTCGAGAAGCTCACCTTGAACGGCACCTTCGCGAGCGCTTCGGCGAATCCAGCCGCCTTGGGCAGAGTGAAAGCCGGATTTGCGCCGCGAACCATCAGCAACGAGACGCCGCCAGTGTTCATGCGAGTGGCGAGCGCCCGGAGCTCCGCGGGTGACGCCATGCGATCGAAGCCGAGGTAGCCTTCGTTGGGCTTGATGGTCGCGCCGACGTTTCCGCGCGACTGATTCAAGGCGTTGACAGCGAGGGCAACCTCGAAACCATCAGCGCCACCGCCACCGGCGACGACCATGCCGGGCGTCGTCGATGCAAACTCGCGTGACAGCGCGTCGAGCGTACTGGCGCTGACGCCGGTTTGCTGTGCGACGGCCTCGACCGGTTGCTGTCCGGCAAGCAGCCGGACAATCGCCATTTCGCTGCCGGGCCTGCAGTCGATCCATTGATCGGCATTGAGCCCGGTAAGTGAGCGACGCGGACCGACGTAAATGAGTCGCGGTGCGTTCTCGTGATCGGCGCGCGCTTCCGCGAAATCGAGCTGCTGCGGCACCATCGCGCCCCAGCTGTCGAGGAAATCAGCCCCGATAGAAACAATCAGACGCGCAGCCTTGAAGTCGAGTCGCGGCCACGCTACGCCGTAGCTTTGCTTGTTGGCGGCAATCACTGCGTGGTCCGCGCCGGCATCGTAGCTCAAATGCGCCGGCATCCCGAATGCAGCGAGCCACGCATCTATAAACCCTGGCAGGCTGCCACTCTCGTGCTGATTGATGAAGACGGCGTTGCCCGCTCCGCCACGACTCCGGGTCTCACCGAGCTTCTGCGAGAATATCTGCAGTGCTTCGTCCCACGTCACACGCTCGAGCGTGCCGTTCTTGCGCGCCATCGGGCCGCGATAACGATCGGGATTGTAAAGACCTTGTAGTGCCGCCTGCCCACGGGCGCACAGGGCACCGCGATTCACCGGATGCTCGGGATTCCCCTCGAGCTTGATGGTGCGACCATCGCGGGTTTCGGCGATGATGCCGCAACCGGCGGAGCATTCACGACAAGTGCTGGCGTAGTAAGTCGA